>NZ_BAAAMU010000010.1:105937-154596 GCF_039529435.1 Nonomuraea maheshkhaliensis | reverse complement strand
GGGCCTTCCACTTCTCGTTGCCGAGCAGCCAGTCGAAAGACTCGGTCTGCAGGGCCAGAAGATCAGGAACTTCGAGAGGCTCCTGGATGCGCGAAAAAGAGACGCGACGGGGACCAGCGGGTACGGCGGAGGCGTTGCGCGAGGCTGCCAACAGATGTCCTTCCGAGGGCTCGCGGCGGACTGACTACACGCACGCCAGACAACCTCGCAACGTGAGCAAGCATCACGGGTCGTCAAAGGGCAGCGCAAAGGGGCAGTGTAGCCGAACGGCACACGCCTGTCCACTTCACCCTCGCTGCATGCTCCACGTTGGTCGCAGCATCGCCCGTTCAGGCGGAAACGTCAAGCCCACAAGCCCGACTTTTAGCCGACTCAGGGCCCGGACGCTGGGTTTTCTCCCCTGTGTGACTGATCGCCTACCGCCAGGCCCAAGACGATACCCGCGAACGGGGGCGGTTAACGCTCTGTCACACCGGGGGCCGAACCCATGCCGACAACCGGTGTTGCAGTGACTGGGATACCCCCGCCAAAGGCTTCGCTAAACCTGATTTTTGGTAACAATTGAAGGAAGCGACGCGCCCGCGATCTCTGGGGCCCTCATGCCGTACCCAGGAGGGTGGACAGGCCCGCCACCAGCCAGCGCGACTCTTGCCGCACCATGACGAACCTTGCCCGGTTCTGGGTGAACTCCCGCTGGAGTCCTTCTTTACCTGGGATCTCCTTGACCGTACCAGTGTTCATGAAGAGCAGAACCTCTACCCGGCCGGGCTCGGCGCGCTCGACTCCCACGTCCGTGACGTCCACCGTCTGCACGATCTTCTGCGCCCTGGCGCGGGAGGCCAGGCTCTTGCTCAGCTCCTTGTAGTGCCCGGTCAGGTCGCCCGTCGTGAACGTCCCCGCGCGAGCCAGATCCTCCTCGATCGTCCGGTAGTCGTACGAGAGCAACTCGGGCGCGACCTTCTTGGCCGCGACCGTCGCCTCCGCCGCGGCCGCCTCCGCCGCGCGCAGGTCGCTCAGGTTGACCCACATGGTCGGCACCATCACCCCCGCCACGAGGACGAGGGCGCCCAGCAGCACGATCGTGACGAGCCTCACGTCACCTGCACCACCTTCGACACCAGCCACAGCCCGCCGACCTTGCTCAGGTCCATCCGCCAGCGGTAGAACCGGTCCTGCGGCGCGCTCTTCGAGCCGTCCCAGCGGATCTCCACGTCGGCCACCACCAGCGCCTTGGCCGTGGTCGCGGTCATCGAGACCAGGCCGGTCGCGCGCAGCACGCCGTGCTGGACGACCTTGTTCTCGACCGTGGTCGATTCGAGCTTGGCCGCGGTGGCGGTGTACTCGGCCCTGGCCGGCCCCGTCGAGGTGTCGACGATGCGCCGCAGGTCGGCCGCCACCGTCCGGTAGTCGAGCGAGACCAGGTTCTTGGCGTGCACGCCCGCCGCGAGCAGCACCGCCTGTTTGTCACCCGCCCTGCCCTGCTCGTCGCGTGCCTGGGCGGCGATCCAGACGCCGGTGCCGACGAGTGCCGCCAGTATCCCGCTGAGCGCCGCGATCAGGATGCGAGCGGGCCGAACGGCGAGTCCGTTCATGGTGCCCACCCCCATCCTGGCCGTCGCGTGCCGGATCATAACGCGACACCCGCTCGCGAAGTCCGCGAATCGACGCAGGCGGCATGAGTGGAGGCCCGGGGCGCCCCCTCAAAGGCTCAGGAAGCTTCTTCGGGGAATCGGGCAAGGCCGTCGGATTTCCCGCGAATGCCTCCAGACGGCCCTCAGAGCGCCGCTGAGCGCCCTACGCGCCCTCGGGGTGCTGGGATGACACCCGGCGGCTGTTCAGCCGATCCCGTGGAAGTGGACGTTGACCAGGCGGGGGTACTCCTCCAGCCAGTTGCGGCCGCGCTCGTCCACGAACGACCCCTGCGGCGGGATCACGCCGTTGGCCGCCAGCCAGGTGCCCGGCGGCTTCTGGGTGCGGCGGATCCTGTTCCCGGTGGGCATGAGCTGCGGCGGGATCGGCGGCAGCGCCCCGGGGTCGTGCCCCAGCTGCGCCTCTGCCTCCAGCTCGGAGACGTCCTTCTCCTCCGACATGCCGATGGGGCCGTGCTTCCTGGCGTTCAGGAACTGCCGCACCGCCGGCTCGTCGCTGGACAGCAGCATCTCGCGGGGGCCGAACATGACCAGCTCCCTGCGGAACAACATCCCGATGCTGTCGGGCACCGTGCGGGCGGTGTTGATGTCGTGGGTCACGATCAGGAACGTCGCCTCGATCTCGGCGTTCAGGTCCACGATGAGCTGGTTGAGCAGGGCCGTGCGCACCGGGTCGAGGCCCGAGTCGGGCTCGTCGAACAGGATGATCTCCGGATCCAGCACCAGCGCCCTGGCCAGCCCCGCCCGCTTGCGCATGCCGCCCGAGATCTCCCCCGGCAGCTTGGTCTCGGCGCCGCGCAGGCCGACCAGCTCCACCTTCTCCATGACGATCTGGCGGATCTGGCTCTCGCTCTTCCTGGTCTGCTCGCGCAGCGGGAAGGCGATGTTGTCGTACAGGTTGAGCGAGCCGAACAGCGCGCCGTCCTGGAACAGCACGCCGAAGAGGCGGCGCAGCTCGTAGAGCTTGTCCTCCCTGCAGTTGGCCAGGTCGTAGCCGTCGATCCAGATGTGGCCGCGATCCGGCCGCAGCAGGCCCACGAGCGTCTTGAGGAAGACCGACTTGCCGGTGCCCGAGGGGCCGAGCAGCACCGAGATCTCGCCCGCGGGCAGCGTCAGCGAGACGTCCTCCCAGATGACCTGCCGACCGAACGACTTGGTCAGCCCATCGACCACGACCTCGACGCCCACTGTCACCTTCCCGACGTTTCCCGGGATTTCAGGGGATTTGCGCGCCCGGCTTCGGCGCTGCCCTCACCGTAACGGCGTCGCGGCGAATTGGACCGCCATCCAATAGCTTGTTACCGGGCGGTTATCAGGCGGCTGTCAGGCGTCCTGGCCGGCGAGCGCGCGCAGGGCGGGGCGCAGCAGGCGGGCGATCTCCTCGCGCGGCACGTCGCGCAGCTCGTCCAGCTCCAGGAGCTGGTGCCCGACCGTGACGCCCAGCATGACGAGCGTCATCAGCGCCGCACGCAGCCGCGCGTCCGCGCCGGGCGTCGCCGCGGCGAGCCGGTCGATCTGCCCGCTCAGCACCTCGCGCGCCGACGCGGCGGCCTCAGGGTGGGTCAGCATCGAACGCATCATGGCCAGGGAGCCCTGGGGCAGCTCCCCCATCTTGGCCGACAGCGTGCCGAGCAGCTCCTCGACCATCCCGTCCGCGTCCCGCTCGCCCTCGGCCACCAGCGTCACGCGCACGGCGTGCTGGAAGAGCTCCTGCTTGCTGCCGAAGTACTGCATCACGAGGGCGGGATCGACCTCAGCCGCCCTGGCGACGCCCCTGATGGTGGCGCGCTCGTAGCCGACCTCGGCGAAGAGTGACCTGGCGGCGTCGAGGATCCGGCCTTCTGTCCTGCGCCGCCTCTCGGCCCGCGGCAGCGGTCGCTCGCTCACGAGCCTGACTCTACCCGCGTTGACCGAACCCTCCGTTTCGCTCTACGCTCGTTGAGTCAACGCCTGTTGAGCGAAATGGGGTTCGTCATGTCCATCGAGGAGATCGTCACCGGCTACCACGCGGCCATGCTGCGCAAGTCGGCCGACGAGCTGGCCGACCTGTACGCGGAGGACGGGCTGCACGAGTTCCCGTTCGGCGGGCTGCCGGCCTTCGAGGGGCGGGAGGCGGTGCGCGCCGGATACCGAGCGATGTGGGGCGCCTCGCCGTTCGAGGCCAGGGAGGTGCGGCGGGTGGCGCTGCACCGTACCGAGGATCCTGAGGTCGTGGTGGTGGAGCAGGATGCGCACGTGGCGGCGGGCGGCCGCACGATCACCGTCCCGGGCCTGCTGGTACTCAGGATCAGGAACGGGCGCATCACGCACACCAGGGACTACATGGACACCAGCGCCATCGACCGGGTTCGTGCCGCCGCCGCGGGCTGACCATTGATTTCGCCCGAGGAACTGAATCCGCCCGAGGAGCTGAATCCGCCCGAGAACGCGAAAAGAGGCGGCACACCCGGCACCAGGGTGTGTCCGCCTCTTTCCGAAGAGCTTTTTGCGTGAAGCGAAGGGGAAGTTACTTCACGGTCACGGTGGCGCCGGCGCCCTCGAGGGCAGCCTTGGCCTTCTCCGCCTGCTCCTTGTTGACCTTGCCGTCGAAGACCGGCTTCGGAGCACCGTCCACCAGGTCCTTGGCCTCCTTGAGGCCCAGGGACGTGAGGGCGCGGATCTCCTTGATGACCTGGATCTTCTTGTCGCCGGCGGCCTCGAGGATGACGTCGAACTCGTCCTGCTCCTCGACCGCGGCGGCCTCGCCACCACCGGCGGCGGCGGGGGCGGCGGCGACCGCGACGGGCGCGGCGGCCTTGACGTCGAAGACCTCTTCGAACTGCTTCACGAACTCGGACAGCTCAAGGAGGGTCATCTCCTTGAACGCGTCGAGCAGCTCGTCGGTGCTGAGCTTCGCCATGATGTTTTCCTTACGTTTAGGACTTGCAGAAAACTAGGAACGGGACCGCGGTATGTGCGGCAACCCCCGTGTTACTCGCCGGACTCTTCGCGCTTGGCACGAAGGGCTTCGGCCAGCTGGGCCATCTGCGTGGGCAGAGCGGCGAACACCGCGGCGGCGGCGCTCTGCTTGGCCTTCATGGCACCGGCCAGCTTCGCGAGGAGAACCTCGCGGGACTCGAGGTCGGCGAGCTTGGTGATCTCGGAGGCGTCGAGCGTCTTGCCGTCGAGGACGCCGCCCTTGATCACCAGAAGGGGATTGGCCTTGGCGAAGTCACGCAGGCCCTTGGCCGCCTCGACAACGTCACCGTTGACGAAGGCGATCGCGGTCGGACCGGCGAGCAGGCCGTCGAGGCCCGCAAGACCGGCCTCAGTGGCCGCGATCTTGGTCAGGGTGTTCTTCGCCACGGCGAACTTCGCATTCCCACCGAGAGAGGTGCGCAGCTCCTTGAGCTGCGCGACGGTGAGACCGCGGTACTCGGTCAGAACGGCGGCGGCGCTGCCTTCGAACTCACGCTTGAGCTCGGCAACCGCTGTCGCCTTATCCGCCCTCGCCATGGGCCTCCTTCCAGATGTGCCACCGGCGAAGGGCCCCAGAAATGAGAACAGCCCCGGGCGCAGGGCGCACGGGGCTTCACGCACATGGATCACTCCACGTGGGAAACTCGTATCACACCTGCGCGGGCCGTCCACAGAATGTGGATCCTTCGGTCGCCAGGCTTTGAGGCACCTGACGACGACCGGCGGTCTTCGGCAACGACCAGACTACGTGTTGATCGCCGAGTTTCCAAATCGCTCTCAGTTGTTCGTACCCTTGGGCAGCTCTCCGACCTGGTCGGCGGGCGGCGTCTGGATGTTGACGGCCTTGTTGAAGTCCTTGAAGAACAGGGTGGCGTCGAGCGTGGCGCCCTCCTTGGAGCCGTTCAGTGCGAGCTTGCGCGGCAGCCCGTCGGCGCCCACCCAGATGTCGAACTTGACGTCCTTCAGCTCGGCCAGGTTCTCGCGGGCCTGCTCCTGCTTGTCGGCCGGCAGCTGCTGCACGGCAACGTCGACGGGGAACGTCCCGCTGTAGTGGGTCGTGTCCTCGTTGTTGACGCTCTCGGTCCCGACGGACTTGACGTCCTGCGAGGCCGTGACCAGCTTGGTCATGTTGCCGAGGTCGAACTGCTGGATCTGGGTGAGGTACTGGTTCACCTGCGCCGAGTCGCCGCTCATCTCGCTCAGCGAGACCTTGATCCACGGCTTGGTGGCTCCCAGGAGCTCCTTCAGCGCCTCGACCTTGACGTAAACGGTGTCGCCCTGCAGCACCGCCCGCACGCCACCGGGAACGCTCCGCCCGCCCATGTCGACGGTGTCCAGCGTGAGGTCGGCGGCCAGCTCGGGCTTGCTCTGGTAGAGCATGCGGCCCTGCACCTTGCCGTCGCCCTCCTGCCCGTGCGAGACGTTCACCACGGCGTCGACCGTGTAACTGGTGACCTCCGACGTCTTCTGCGCGGCCTGCGCGAGCACCTCTGAGGCGGCCAGGTTGACCTGGATGGGCTGCGCGTTCGATCCACAACCGGCGACCGCGGCTACGACGAGCGCGGCTCCGGCCGCGGTCATACTTATCGTGCGCTTCAGCATGTTTTGACCTTACGTTTGTGTCGTCCCGCCGTGGCGTCTTCCCCTCACAAATAAGGGAAAACCCAGGGTTATCCCTCACACGGCGCGCACACTTCCCACACAATTCCCTCCGCGGCCGCCCTCACCTGCAAGATCCTGTCGCTGTACGGGTCCCGCTGAATCCCCACGATCCACCTGCCGCCGGCGCGCTCCCTCCGACTCGACGCCCGCCGAGCCGACCACGGAACGGGGCCGGGCACCGGAGCCTGCCCTGACCGCGTCCGCGAGCCCACGAAGGAAGCCGGAGGGCTCTGAGATCACGGACGGCCTGAGGTCGTGGACGAGCCCGAGGGCGTAGACGAGCCCGCGGGTGCGAAGGTGCCGGCGGCCGGGTGGTCGTACACACCGACCGCCCACTGGCCGGGCTGCTCGCCCACCTTCTTCGAAAGCCGTTCGCGCACGTCCTCGCGGGAGAGCGCACGCCCGGCCGCCTCCTCGTCGCACGGCGCCGAAGCCGGGATCCGCAGGCAGCGGCCTAGCTGCTCGGCGACCTCGATGACGGGCGCGTCCGGGGGGAAGACCCACACCTGTATCTTCTGCGGGCCCTTGAGCCATCCGGTGGGCGCGGAGAGATGGTCGTGATGGCCCCCTCCCCCGTTCCCGCACCGCCCGGACGTGCCGCCTCGTTCGCCGCCCTTGAGCGGGCTCGAGAGGACGAGCCAGGCGTTCGGGTCGCCGCAGACCACCTTGAAGCCGGTGTCGGTGCTCGTCGGGGTGAACGTCACCGTCCTGCCCACCCCTGTCGTGGCGAAGCGCTCGGCGTGCAGGAGGGGAATGGAGTACCTCTTGGCTCCGAGGACGATGGGGTAGGACTCGGGAAGCTCGGGGCCCGTCTCGACCCGCGCGGAGTCGGGCTGCCGAGCCACCACGGCCCGTTCATCCGGACGGACGAGACCCGTGCTCGCGATGGAGCCCGTCAGCAGGACGGCGGCTGTGGCCGTCGCGGTGGCGGCCACCGCCGCTCCGGCACGCATCGCCCGCCTGGTCGCGCGTGTCCGGCGGCCCCGCCGGATGATCCGGTCGAGGTGCGGGCCCGGCTCAGCGCCGGCCCTGTCGTTGGCGCGCTCCTCCAGCAGCGCGCGCAGGCCGCTCTCCGTACGCCTCATCGCTGTCTCCCTCATCGCTGCAGCTCCTCAAGGTGCATCGTGCGGATGTCCGGATCGACCCTGAGCCGGGTCAGGGCCCTGCCGAGCTGGCTCTTGACCGTGCCCAGCGAGCAACCGACGATGTCGGCGACCTGGGCGAGCGTGCGGCCCTCGAAGTAGTGCAGGACGATCACCGCCCGCTGACGCGGCGACAGGGCGCCGATGGCGTTCCACAGCGCCGCCCGGTCGTCCGCCACGGCGGTCTGATCGCGCGGGTCGGCCGTCTCGGGAAAGGTCTCGACCGGCACCTCACCCCGCCACAGCCGCCGCCACCACGAGGCGTGGGTGTTCACGATGATCCGATACACGTACGGGTCCGGATTCCCCTCGATCCGCCGCCAGGCCACCCACGCCTTGGCCAGCGCCGTCTGCACCAGATCCTCGGCCGTACCCCAGTCCCGGGTCAGGAGGTACGCCATCCGGCACAGCCGTAAGTGGCGGTGCGCCACGTACTCGGCGAACCCGTCGTCCATCAGTCATCTCCGTCTCATCGGCTCCAGCGATGACTACCGGCCGGCCCGCACATTCGGTTGACACCTCCCGCGAACGAGTTCCGTCACCCCCACTCGTGAGGCCCTCACGGACGACCCGCACCACCACCCTCCGGAACCCGTCGCGGAGGAACTGCCGGCACCGCCCTCCGGAAGCCCATCGCCGACGATCCGCGAGCACCTTCCGGAAGCCCACCCCAGACGACCAGCGGCCGCGACGGCGAGGCCGCAGTCTGGCAGCCCGCCTAAGACGGCAGCCGGCCTACACCCCCGGAGAGCTCCAAACGAAGGCACAGCCAGCAGAGGCGGCCCGGCGGCCCGGTCGTCCGGCGACGCCACGACGGAGACGGCTTGGCGGCGACCGCTCGAAGGCCGACCCAACGGAGCCAGCCCGGCGGTAGCCCAGTTGCGCGGCGGCGACTCGATGGAGACGGGCCAACGAAGGCCCGCCCAGCGGAGGGCCCAGCGGCAGCCCAGTCGTCCAGCAGCAGATCGACGGAGACGACCCCGGCAAGAGGCAGCCCGGCAGCGATCCGTCGGTCATCGGCGACTCTGCGGATACGGGTTGGTGGAGGCTCCCGCCCCGGTCGGTCGATCAGCCCCGAAAGGGCGAGAACGCAGAACGCCCCCGCCCGGAAGGACCGGACGGGGGCGTCAGTGAAGCTCTGCGGGAGCGGTCAGCTCTCCAGTTCGGCCGTGAGGCCGCGGGTGACGTTGGGGTCGACCGGGACGCCCGGGCCCATCGTCGTCGAGAAGGTGACCTTCTTCAGGTAACGGCCCTTGGCCGCCGACGGCTTGAGACGGAGCACCTCGTCGAGGGCGGCGGCGTAGTTCTCGATGAGCTGGCGCTCGCCGAACGACGTCTTGCCGATGATGAAGTGCAGGTTGGCCTGCCGGTCGGTGCGGAACTCGATCTTGCCGCCCTTGATCTCCGTCACGGCCTTGGCGACGTCGGGCGTCACGGTGCCGGTCTTCGGGTTGGGCATGAGACCGCGCGGGCCGAGGACGCGGCCGAGACGGCCGACCTTGCCCATCAGGTCCGGCGTGGCGACCACGGCGTCGAACTCGTTGAGCCGGTTGCCCTTGGAGATCTCGTCGATCAGCTCGTCGGCGCCGACGATGTCGGCGCCCGCCTCGCGGGCCGCCTCAGCACGGTCGCCGGTCGCGAAGACCAGGACCCGGGCGGTCTTACCGGTGCCGTGCGGAAGGTTGACCGTGCCGCGCACGATCTGGTCGGCCTTGCGAGGGTCGACGCCGAGCCGGAGTGCGACCTCGACGGTGGCGTCGAACTTGGTGGTCGACGTCTCCTTGGCCAGCTTCGCGGCCTCGACGGGCGTGTAGAGCTTGTCGCGGTCGATCTTGGCGGCCGCGTCTTTGTGCGCCTTGCTGCGCTGCATGTTGACTCCTTGTGGTGTCCGGGCCGATCGCGGTGCCGGCCCTCCCACGACTACGGGGAAAGGTCTCAGTCGGCGACGGTGATGCCCATCGACCGGGCGGTGCCGGCGATGATCTTCTCGGCCGCCTCGATGTCGTTGGCGTTGAGGTCGGGCATCTTCGTCTCGGCGATGCTGCGCAGCTGCTCGCGGCTCAGCTTGCCGACCTTGTCGCGGTGCGGGACCGCGCTGCCCTTGTCGAGACCCAGGGCCTTCTTGATCAGCTCGGGCGCCGGCGGCGTCTTCGTGATGAAGGTGAAGCTGCGGTCTTCGAAAATGGTGATCTCAACGGGGATGATGTTGCCCCGCTGGGCCTCCGTCGCAGCGTTGTACTGCTTGACGAAGTCCATGATGTTGACGCCGTGGGGACCGAGGGCGGTACCCACGGGCGGCGCCGGGGTGGCCTGTCCAGCGGGAAGCTGGACCTTCACCAGTGCGGCGATTTTCTTCTTCGGAGGCATTTGTCCTTCTCCGGGTCCTGATTGCGATGCCGTCAGGGTCGCGGGTGCGCCCCTGACATGTCGGAGGCCGCCCTTCGCGTGAGGCGGCCAGCCGAACGTCTAAGTGTATGTGATCGTCTCAGATCTTCGAGACCTGGTTGAACGAAAGCTCCACCGGGGTCTCCCGGCCGAAGATCGACACGAGCACCTTGAGCTTCTGCGACTCGGGGCTGATCTCGCTCACCGAGGCGGGCAGCGTCGCGAACGGGCCGTCCATGACCGTGACGGACTCGCCGATCTCGAACTCGACCGTCGGGCCCGCGGCCGCCTTGGTGGTGGCCTTCTTGGCCTCTTCGGTCGGCTCGGGCGCCAGCAGCTTGGCGACCTCGTCGAGGCTGAGCGGGCTCGGCTTGTTGGACAGGCCGACGAAACCGGTCACGCCGGGCGTGTTGCGCACGGCGGCCCAGGACTCGTCGGTCAGCTCCATGCGCACCAGCACGTAGCCGGGCAGCACCCGCTCCTTGACCGGGACCTTCTTGCCGCTCTTGAACTCCTGGACGGTGTGCGTGGGCACCTCGACCTGGTAGATGTAGTCCTCCATGTTGAGCGAGACGTTGCGGCTCTCGATGTTGGACTTCACCCGGTTCTCGTAACCGGCGTAGGAGTGGATGACGTACCACTCGCCGGGCTGACCGCGCAGCGAGCTCTTGAACTCCTCGACGGGGTCGACCTCGGGAAGTTCCTCACCGTCGTCGTCGACGGTGGAAGCCTCGACCTCGGCCGCCTCCTCGTCGCTCTCCTCGACCTCGGCCTCTTCCAGAGCCGCCTCGGCGGACTCCTCAGTGGCCTCTTCCAGCTCGTCGCCCCACTCGTCGCGGGACCCGTCAGCCGGAATTGAAGACTCGGACACGGTGACTCTTCCTCTTTCGTGGTAATCGAATGGCGACCCCGTCAGGCGACCACCGCCGGAGTCTCGGTCAGGATCCGCCGAAGACGCGGAGGACCGCCCATCCCAGGGCGCTGTCGAGCCCGTACACGATCGCAACCATGATCAGAACGAATATCAGAACGACCGTGGTGTAGGTGATGAGATCCTTGCGTGTCGGCCAGATGACCTTACGAAGCTCGTTGACGACCTGCCGGTAGAAGAGGGCAGGAGTCGTGCGCGCCTTCTTGTCGCCACTAGGCTTGTCTGCGGTCTCGCCGCGCGTGTCGATCGCCACAGTCCTCACCTGATCCGTCGTATCCAACGCAGTATTGCGGCGCGCTTACACGCCAAGCATTGCGCGGACCGCACTCGCAGGGCACGAGGGACTCGAACCCCCAACCGCCGGTTTTGGAGACCGGTGCGCTACCAATTGCGCCAGTGCCCTATGTCGTTGACCAGACTACCCTGATCGACTCACTGCCTGGACCGAACCGCTCGCCGACATGCGGCGGAAGGACCAGGCGAAAGCATACGGGGGATTGCCCGGTACGTCGAACCAAAACCTGATCGCCCAGGTCACGCCCGCGTGTGGGCCGCGTGGGAACATGGACGCATGTCCACCCGACCTCGCATCTCCGCGAGAATTTCCGCGATTTCCGAGTCCGCCACGCTCGCCGTGGACGCCAAGGCGAAGGCGATGAAGGCCGAGGGCCGGCCCGTCATCGGCTTCGGCGCCGGCGAGCCCGACTTCCCGACGCCCGGCTACATCGTCGAGGCGGCGATCGAGGCGGCGCGCGACCCGCGGTTCCACAAGTACACGCCCGCCGGCGGGCTGCCCGAGCTGAAGAAGGCGATCGCGGCCAAGACGCTGCGCGACTCCGGCTACGCGGCCGAGCCCTCGCAGGTGCTCGTCACCAACGGCGGCAAGCAGGCGGTCTACCAGGCGTTCGCGACGCTGCTCGACCCGGGCGACGAGGTCCTCGTCGTGGCCCCCTACTGGACGACCTACCCCGAGGCGATCAAGCTGGCCGGGGGCGTGCAGGTCGACGTCGTGACCGACGAGTCCACCGGCTACCTGGCGAGCGTCGAGCAGCTTGAGGCGGCCCGCACGGAGCGGACGAAGGTGCTGCTGTTCGTCTCGCCGTCCAACCCGACGGGCGCCGTCTACTCGCGCGAGCAGACGATCGCGATCGGCCGCTGGGCGGCGGAGCACGGCCTGTGGGTGGTCACCGACGAGATCTACGAGCACCTGATCTACGGCGACGCCGAGTTCACCAGCATCGCCACCGCCGTCCCCGAGCTGGGCGACCAGGTCGTGATCCTCAACGGCGTGGCCAAGACGTACGCGATGACCGGCTGGCGCGTGGGCTGGCTGATCGGCCCGTCCGACGTGGTCAAGGCCGCGACCAACCTGCAGTCGCACGCCACCTCCAACGTCTCCAACGTGGCGCAGATCGCCGCGCTGGCGGCGGTCTCCGGCGACCTGTCCGCGGTGGCGGAGATGCGCGAGGCGTTCGACCGCCGTCGTCAGACGATGGTGCGGATGCTGAACGAGATCCCGGGCGTGTTCTGCCCGGAACCGAAGGGGGCGTTCTACGCATATCCCTCAGTCAAGGAGCTGATCGGCAAGGAGCTGCGCGGCCGGCGGCCCCGGTCGTCCGCCGAGCTGGCGGAGCTGATCCTGGAGGAGGCCGAGGTGGCCGTGGTGCCGGGCGAGGCTTTCGGCACGCCGGGCTACTTCCGTCTGTCCTACGCGCTGGGTGACGAGGACCTGGTCGAGGGCGTCAGCCGGCTGAGCAAGCTCCTGTCCGAGGCTCGCTGACCCGATCAGGGCCGCTTCGCGCGGTTCCGACCTGGTCGGGGCCGCGGCGGGATGCGGTGGTGGCGGGAAGCGGTGGTGGCGGGGCGGGTCAGGCCGCGGTGATGTCGGCGGCGATCGTCCTGATCTCCGCGGCCAGGCCGGGCGTCGCGCCGATGTAGACGGCGGTGCCCGGCCGCTCCAGCCACATGAAGTTGCGCATGCCCGTACGCGTGATCCAGCGCAGCGCCGGTTTGCCCTGATACTGCGTCAGCGTCGACCTGGCCACCAGCGTGGAGAAGCGTTCGGCCGTCTGGACCCCGCACACCACGCCGACGTACACGCGCTCGTCGTCCTCGCGCCAGATCCGGCCGCGCACCTTGAGCCGCGGCCTGAGCGAGTCGAGACGGGCGAACCTGCCGGCGGCGTCGAGCCCGGGGATCGCGGCGGGCACGTGCACCTTGGTGTCGTCGCAGGACAGCGAGGCCATGCTCTTGCGGGTGACGACCGGCTTGGGCGGGGGCAGGGTCGCCTGGAGCGGCGGCGTGGGGTCGCCGCCGACGCCGCACGCCGTCAGCGTGAACATGAGGAGCACCGCTGCCAGCCGCCGCATCGACCTCCCCTTTGACGTGAGCGGATTACCGGGGGAAAGGGCTCCTAGTCTCCTACACGAGCCCTGATGGAGGCGGCAATAGCGACGAGATCGTCACTGAGCGGATCGCCGACCCTGACCCACGCGCCCGTGCCGGGACGCTCCAGCCAGACGATCACCCGGCCGCCGGCGGGATGCCGGCCGGCCAGGGCCGGCTTGCCGCGCACGGTGACGGGACGGGCGGCCGACATGGTGACGCGCTTACGGTAGCGGTCCCAGTCGGCGGCGACCGTGCCGTGTTCGACCTGGACCTCGACGAACCTGCCCGCCTCGCCGAATCTGGCCCAGGCCCCGCCCTCGACCCCCGGACGGCGTGAAAGCACGCCGCCGCCGCTGCGTTCGAGACCTTGGGGCAGGTGGGTGAGCCACAGGTCGGCGGAGATCACCGTGAGCGGCCTGATCGGCCGCGGCCCCACCGCCCCCGCCGCCGCCCCCGGCCCTTCAGAGGTCGGTGCGGGCTCCGGGGGCAGGGCGGGTGCGGGGCGCGGGGTGGGCAGGGCCAGGTGTGGCGGGCGGCCGAAGCCTGAGGAGAAGAGCCCGTAGATGATGAGGGCCGTCACGCCAAGCGCCATCGCCGCCAGAGCGGCGCGGGCACCCTGGCCGAGCTCGTGTCCCTCGGGGATCATCCACCCATGATCCCCCGCCCGGACGATGCCTACCGTACGTTCGGCCGGTCCCGGCGTACGCCCTCAGCGATCCTGCTCACCCCTCCCCCGACAGGCCGACCCGTCAAGGGGTTGAGTGGCAAGATATGCAGATGCCACGGCCCCTACATGCCCTTCCCAAGGCCCATCTTCATCTGCACTTCACCGGCTCGATGCGGCACTCGACGCTGATCGAGCTGGCCAGGGACCAGGGGCTGCATCTGCCCGACGCGCTGGAGCAGGACTGGCCGCCGAAGCTGCGGGCGACCGACGAGCGGGGCTGGTTCAGGTTCCAGCGCCTGTACGACATCGCCAGGTCCGTGCTGACCCGTCCCGAGCACGTCTACCGGCTCCTGCGCGAGGCGGCCGAGGACGAGGTGGCGGCCGGGTCGCGGTGGCTGGAGATCCAGGTCGACCCGTCGGGATACGCCCAGCGCTTCGGCGGGCTGACCGCCACGCTGGAGCTGATGCTGGACGCGGTACGCCAGGCGGCCACGCACGCGGGCATCGGGATCGCGGTGATCGTGGCGGCGAACAGGACCCGCCATCCGCTCGACGCGAACACGCTGGCCCGGCTGGCCGTCCAGTACACCGACAAGGGCGTGGTCGGCTTCGGGCTGTCCAACGACGAGCGGCGCAGTCAGGCGAGAGACTTCGAGCGGGCGTTCAGGATCGCCAAGCGCGGCGGGCTGCTGGCCATGCCCCACGGCGGCGAGCTGATGGGGCCGCGCAGCGTCGCGCAGTGCGTCGACGACCTGGGCGCCGACCGGGTCGGCCACGGGGTGCGCGCGGCCGAGGACGACTGGCTGATGCAGCGGCTGGCCGACCGGCAGATCTGCTGCGAGATCTGCCCCACCTCCAACGTGGGGCTGGGGGTGGTCGAGCGGGCCGCCGACGTGCCGCTGCGCCGGCTGTTCGACGCGGGGGTGCCGATCGCGCTGGGCTCCGACGACCCGCTGCTGTTCGGTACGCGGCTGCTGCGGCAGTACGAGCTGGCCAGGGACGTCTACGGGTTCAGCGACGCGGAGGTGGCCGAGCTGGCCCGCCAGTCCGTGCGCTCGTCCACCGCCCCTGAGACGGTGCGCAAGGAACTGCTCAAGGGTGTGGACGACTGGCTGACGTCGTCACCCGAGTGACTCGGCGACGCGGACGGCCTCCTCCTTGCTCCGCGCGCCCTCCAGGCGGTAGTTGAGCGTGCCCTGCTGCCAGACGAGGGTGGGGGCGGCCTGGCGGAGCGGGACCTCGGTGCCGTCCTGGCGGCGGATGTAGCCCAGGGGGTGCGCGCCGGGGAGCCACCAGGCGTCACGCCCGCCGACCACCGCGTGGTCGGGGTAGGGCGGGCCGAGCTTCTTGAAGAAGTACGGGTCCATGGCGCCGTCGAACTGGTCGAGCCGGATGCCGTCCGGCCAGAACATCGACACCACCCTGCCGCCGTCGGAGACCGTCACCCGCTGCGGAGAGGCGAGGGCGGAAGGCGTTCTGACCGGGAAACGCGCCTGGCCCGCGACGGCGGACGGCGGCACGGTGTGCTCCCCCGGGAGCCCGGCCGTGGTGGTGACCGGCGGGGGCGGGGTGTCGCCGATCCGCAGCTCGATGCCGGCGAAGCGCAGGATGTACGCCACGGCGGCGCGCCCCTGGGGGGTGGCGGCCGTGACGGTGGCGACGGCGACGACCACGGCCGCCACGACCACCCACCGCCTCCCACGCCGCCCCAGCGCCCGCGACCCGGTCCGGGACGGCCTTACCGGCAGGGCGATCGGCCCGTGCGCAGGATCGGGGCCAGGGTCAGCGGAGGCATCGAGGTCGGCGAGGTCCGTGGCTGCCGGGTGGCGTTCCTCCAAGCGGGCGCGGACGGCGGCGGCGACGTCGGTGGGAGGTGGTGTGGGCGCGTCGAGGAGGTCGCCGAGCGCGACGAGTTCGGCCTCCAGGTCGTCGAAGGGTTCACGCGAGTTCACCGCCCACCTCCTCCCTCAGCCGGGCCAGCCCCCGGTGTGTGCTGGACTTGACGGTGCCGACGGGCCAGTCGAGCACCTGCGCGGTCTCCGCCTCGCTCAGCTGTAAGAAGTACCGGCAGACGACCGCCTGACGTTCCCGTTCCGGCAGCCCGCGTACGGCGGCCAGCAGCCGCGAGCGCCGGTCGGTGGCCACGGCGGCCCCCTCGGGATCGTCGGGCGCGACCGGGTCGGCGCCGGCGGCGAGGCGCAGCGCCAGATCGGAGCGGCGCCCGCGCGAGCGGGTCAGGTTGTGGGTCTCGTTGGCCACGATGCGCAGCAGCCACGGCCGGAACGGCGCGTCCCTGCGGAAGCTCGGCAGGTGCCGGAACGCCTTGACGAACGCCTCCTGGACGACGTCCTCCGCCTCGTCCCCCGCCCCCAGCATCGCGGCGGTGCGGTGGGCGAGCGCGCTGTAGCGGGCGACCAGCACCTCGTAGGCGGCCAGGTCACCGTCGAGCGAGCGCGTAACCGCCTCATCGTCGTCCATGACGAGTCAGATTCCACCGCATCCCGGGCATCTGGGAAAGGGCGTTTCGCTGATCGTGTCATCCTCATGACGATGCGGGGCATTAGACTCGGGCAATCCATGAGCCCCTTGAAGGAACGGGAATATGTCTTCTGGGTATGACCGTGTAGTGCAACCGGCGGCCGGTGACGAGGCCCTGGAGAACCACCTGGGTGGGGACGAGGCCAAGAACTACCGGCAGTACGAGTTCGACATGGTCGCCCCGCATGTCGGCCGCTCGATGCTGGAGATCGGCTCGGGGCTGGGCCACTTCGCCGAGCAGTTCATGCCGCGTCTCGACCGCCTGGTCGTGAGCGACTTCGACCCCTACTGCGTCGAGCAGCTGGACAAGCGCTTCGCCGACCGCGACGACATCAGCGTCCTGCAGTTCGGCCTGCCGACGGACATCCCTCTGGACGACAAGGTCGACACCGTCGTCATGATGAACGTCCTGGAGCACATCGAGGAGGACGCCGAGGCGCTGCGCTCGCTGGCGCGCGTCACGCAGCCGGGCGGCCGGATCATCATCTGGGTGCCCGGATATCCGCAGCTCTACGGTGACTTCGACCGCAAGGTGGGTCACGTGCAGCGCTACACGCCGAAGACGCTCGGCACGACGGTGGCCAAGGCGGGGCTGGACGTCGAGGTGCTCAAGCCGATCAACTTCCTGGGCGGCATCGCGTGGTGGGCGGCGGTGCGCCGGGGCGGCGTGGGCTATCCGGACCCGCGGCTGGTCAAGATCTACGACCGTACGGTGGTGCCGACGACGCGCTTCATCGAGCGGTTCATCACGCCGCCGTTCGGCCAGACGGTGTTCTGCGTGGCCCGCGTGCCCCAGCCCAAGCAGGACTGAGGCTCCCCGCCCCGAAGCCGCCCCGAAGCCACGTGAGACGCCCGGCCGCGCCCAGGGGTCACCGGGGGCGGCCGGGCGGTCTACTTGATGGAGCCGGCGGTCAGGCCGCCGACCACCTTCCGCTCGATCAGGGCGAACAGGATGATCACCGGGATGGTGGCGATCACCGAGCCGGCGAACAGGTTCTGCCAGTCCACCTGGTACTGCCCGATGAACGAGTTGAGCGCCACGGGAAGCGGCTGGTTGGCCGTGGTCGTGGTCAGGGTCAGCGCGACCACGAACTCGTTCCACGCGGCGATGAACGTGAAGATCAGCGCGGTGATGACGCCGGGCATGGCCAGCGGCAGCGTGATCCGGAACAGCGCACCGAAGCGCCCGTTGCCGTCGATGAAGGCCGCCTCCTCCAGCTCACGCGGGATGGAGGCGAAGTACGCGTTCAGGATCCACACCGCGAACGCCAGGTTGAACCCGCCGTTGACCAGGATCAGCGCCCAGATCGAGTCCACCAGCCCGAACTGGAAGAACTCGCGGTAGATGCCGACGACCATGGCCGTGGGCTGGAACATCTGCGTGATCAGGACGAGCACCAGGAACGCCATGCGCCCCTTGAACTGGTGCCGGGCCGAGTAGTACGCGGCGGGCAGCGCCACCAGCAGCACGAGCACGGTCGAGCCGGCCGCCACCTTGATCGTGACCCAGAGGTTGACGGCCAGGCCGGTGCCCCAGAAGTCGGCGAGGTTCGACCAGATCCACTCACGCGGCCAGAACGTCACCTCGCGCAGCGAGTCCTGGGAGCGCAGCGAGGTCAGCAGCATGACCACGTACGGGAACAGGAACAGCAGCGAGACGACGTAGGCGGTGCCGGCGACGAGGACGGTCTTGACCTTGGGCATGGCGCCGGCGACGCCGCCGCCCCGGCCGGCGCGGGCGTGATGGTGTGGCCTGGCCTGCGACGGCGCGGTCTTGACGGCCATCACGCCACCTCCTTGTTCCACCGCGACACCCGCAGGAAGATCACGGTCAGCACGATCACCATGCCGAAGTTGACGACGGACATGGCGGCCGACTCGCCGATGTCGGAGCCCTTGAGGATGTACATGAGGATCGTCGACGTGGCCGTGGAGTAGCCGGGCTGGCCGTGCGTCATGGCCCAGATGATCGGGAAGCTGTTGAAGACGTTCATGACGTTGATCAGCGCGGCCACGGTGAGCGCGGGGCGCAGCAGCGGCAGCGTGATCGACCAGTACGTCCGCAGGCGTCCTGCTCCGTCCATGCGGGCGGCCTCGTACACGTCGGCGGGGATCGTGGCGAGCCCGGCCAGCAGCGCGTACGTGGTGAACGGCACCGACACGAACACCGCGACGAACACCAGCCACGGCATGGCGGTGGAGGCGTCACCGAGCTGGTCGGCGGCGGCTCCGCCCATGGCGTCGATCCACCCGAGTTTCAGCCGGATCTGGTTGATCACGCCGACCTCGGGGTCGAGCATCCACTTGAAGATGATCGCGGTCATGAGCACCGACGCGGCCCAGGGCGCGATGAGCGCCCAGCGGGCCACCTTGCGCAGCGGGAAGCGCTGGTTGAACAGCTGCGCCAGGGCCAGCGAGAACAGCACGGTGAGCACCACGACGGCGACGACCCAGATCACGCTGCGGACCATGATGTCGGCGAAGTCCTTCTCGCCGAACAGCTTCTCGTAGTTGGCGAAGCCGGTGTAGCCGCGTTCCACGCCGAGCCGGCTGATCTCCAGGAACGAGGACCTGATCATCTCGATCACGGGCCAGAGCACGACGAGGGCGATCAGGACGATGGCGGGCCCGACCCAGGCCAGGGGCTCCAGGGCGCGCAATCTTCTCATCAGACACCTTTCCAGGACGATACGGCCGACGGCGCGCGCCGGCCGTATCCGTGTCCCGCTGGATCAGCCGGCCGCTTCGGCGGTCTTCTGCAGCTCACCGAGGACCTTGGCGGGGTCGTCCTTGACGGCGCCGCCGATGGTCTGCTTGATGGCCGGGTTCACCTCGGCCCACTTGGGGTCCTGGAACGGGTAGAAGCTGGCGTTGGGCAGCGCGTCGAGGAACGGCTTGAGCTTCTCGTCGCTCGACAGCTTCTGGATGCCGCCGTTGGTGACGGGCAGCAGCTTGTAGGTGTCGGAGATCTTCTGAGCGGCGCTGCCGGTGTAGAAGAAGTCGAAGAACTTCTTGATCTCGGCGGCGTGGCCGTTCTTGTTGAACGCCATGATCCAGTCCATGACGCCGAGCGTGGTGTCGAGCGGTCCGGCCTTGCCGGGGATCGGCGCGACGCCGTAGTTCTTCAGGCCGGCCGCGTCGAAGATCGGGATGGACATGGGGCCGCCGTTGACCATGCCGACCTTGCCCGCGCCGAAGTCCTCCCAGACCGTCTTGCGGTCCTTGGTGCCCGGGTTGGGGGTGGTCAGGCCGGCGTCGACCAGGCCCTTGACGTACGTGAACGTCTCGACGTTCTGCGGTGAGTTGATCGCCCACTTGCCGGAGGCGTCCTTGTAACCGCCGCCGTTGCCCAGCATCCACAGGAACGACTCGGCCTGGGCCTCCTCCTGGCCGAGCGGCAGGCCGAACGGCTGCGTGACGCCGGCGCCCTTCAGCTTCTCGGCGGCGGCCTTGAGCTCGTCCCACGTCTTCGGCGGCTCGGCGATGCCGGCCTTCTCGAAGAGGTCCTTGTTGTAGAACAGGGCGCGGGCGGAGGAGACGAACGGGATGCCGTACGCGGCGCCGTCGACCTTGCCGAACTCGGCGAACTTCTGCAGCATGTCGCCGGAGACGTTCGGCGACAGGACCTCGTCCACCTTGTAGAGGAGCTGGTCGGCGACGAAGCCGGAATAGTCGCCGGTCTGCAGGATGTCGGGCACCTGACCGTTCTGGATCATGGTGGCGACCTGCTTGTCGATGTCGTTCCAGTTGATGACCTGGACATCGACCTTGATGTTCGGGTTGGCCGCCTGGAACTCGTCCACGACGCCCTTCCAGAACGTCTCGCCCGAGTTGGGCTTGCCGGGGCCGTCGCCGTAGTCGGCCGCGACCATCTTCAGGGTGACCGCACCGCCGCCCGACGCCTGGGTGTCGTCGCCTCCGCCGGAGCCGCCAGAGCCGCAACTGGACAGGACCAGCATCGTGGCAAGGCCGAGAGCGGCGCCGCTCACAAGCTTGATGTTCACTGGAGATACCGCCTTCTCGTCGGACCGGGCCGAGCTGGTCCGTACCAGCCGGCGGACCCAGCCCTGGGGGATGAGGCGCGCGAGTAACGGCTCGCCCGCGTTTGCGCCAGCGTAAGCCTGAGTTTGGCAGCCGGTCTATACCGGTCCGTCTCGTTTTGACAACACTCGCGGAAATCAGACCGCACATCCGGTCTAGACCGGATGTCAGATGATCTTCCGCCGGACGTTCTCACCGCCCGACGGCGTGCCGATCCACGGACCCTCGATCGACGGATCCAGGATCCCCTCCTCGACGAAGGTGTAGCGGCCCTCCAGGACGTAGTTCGCCAGCCGTACGTCATGGCTGTCGCTGTTGTCCCAGAGCCGGTCGAAGAGCTCGTCCACGCGGCGTCGTGCCTGGTGGCAGAAGGTGTCGGCCAGCTCGTACGGCCTGCGCCCCAGGTCACCGGCGTCCTCCTCGGCCTTGAGGCAGACGGCGGTCATGGCGAACAGTTCGGCCCCGATGTCCACGATCCGGCCGAGGAAGGATTGTTTGTGCTCCAGCCTGCTCTGCCAGCGGGACATGCCGTAGAAGGTGGACCTGGCCAGTTTCCTGCTGGTCCGCTCCACGAAGCGCAGATGGGCGGCCAGTGGGCCGAAGTCGGCGTACGAGGTGGGCAGGTTGCCCGTGCCGGCCACCAGTGTGGGCAGCCACTTGGCGTAGAAGCGGCTGGCCCGGCGCAGCGCCTGCGCGCGTTCCTGGCGGCCCGCCTCGGGGTTGATCAGCTCGCCGGCGGCCGACAGGTGCGCGTCCACCGCCTCGCGGGTGATCATCAGGTGCATGATCTCGGAGGAGCCCTCGAAGATGCGGTTGATGCGCGAGTCGCGCAGCATCTGCTCGGCGGGCACGCCGCGCTCGCCCCGCGCGGCGAGCGACTCGGCCGTCTCGTAGCCGCGCCCGCCCCTCATCTGGACCAGTTCGTCGAGCACCCGGTACGACAGCTCGGAGGCGTACAGCTTGGCCAGCGCCGCCTCGATCCTGATGTCGTTGCGCTGGTCGTCGGCCAGGCGGCTGCTCAGCTCGCAGACGGCTTCGAGCGCGTACGCGCTGGCCGCGATGAAGGCGATCTTGGTGGCCACGGCCTCGTGCATGCCGACCTTGCGCCCCCACTGCACCCGCTCGTTCCCCCACTCGCGGGCGATCTTGACGGCCCATTTCGCGTTGCCGGCGCACGTGGCGGGCAGCGACAGGCGGCCGGTGTTCAGCGTGGTGAGGGCGATCTTCAGCCCTTCGCCCTCGCGCCCGATCAGGTTCTTGGCCGGCACTCTGACCTGGGCGAACTCGGTGACGCCGTTCTCGATGCCACGCAGCCCCATGAACGAGTTGCGCCGCTTGACCGTGATGCCCGGCGAGTCGGCCTCGACGACGAACGCGCTGATCTTCTTGCCGGTCCTGGCCATGACGACCAGCAGGTCGGCCACGACGCCGTTCGTGGTCCACAACTTCACGCCGTCGATCACGTAGTCGTCGCCGTCGCGTACGGCGGTGGTGCCCAGGCGGGCCGGGTCGGAGCCGACGTCGGGCTCGGTCAGCAGGAACGCCGAGATCGCCCCCGCCGCGCACCTGGGCAGGAACTCGCGCTTCTGCTCCTCGGTGCCGAACAGCTTGAGCGGCTGGGGCACGCCGATCGACTGGTGCGCCGACAGCAGCGTGGCCAGCGCCGGGCAGTAGGAGCCGACGAGCATGAGGGCGCGGCAGTAGTACAGGTACGGCAGCCCGAGCCCGCCGTACTCCTCCTTGATCGTGATGCCGAACGCGCCGAGCTCCGCCAGCCCCTTCACCACGCCGTCGGGCACCTGGGCGGTCCGCTCGATGAGGGCGGGGTCCACGTGCGCGTCGAGGTAGCGGCGGACGGCCCGGACGAACTCCTCGCCCCTCTTGGCCGCCTCGTCGGGCGGGGCGGGGGCCGGATACACCAGATCCAGCCGGAAGTCACCGAGGAAGAGCTGCTTGGCGAAGCTGGGACGCGTCCACTCCCTCTCGCGTGCCTGCTCGCCGACCTCCCTGGACTCCGCGTACTTGGTGTGCTCGGTCATCGCACCTCCCGACATAGCGCCGCCTTGTGCCCATGAGTACTGCCCGCCTGACGGCGTCCTGTCGCCGTTTATAGCCCGATTTTGTAGGAACGGCGAGCATTCGCCTTCAGCGCTCCGAGCGCCACCAACGCCAGCACGGCGGGCACCGCCAGGTAGGCACCGCAGGCCGCCAGCCCCAGCAGCGACATCCCGGTCCCGATCACGGCCGTGGTCCGGTGCCGGCCGGCCGGCAACATGCGCACCGCCGCCGCCACCCCGGCCGAGGTGACCGCCGCCAGGCAGGCCGAGGTCGCGCGCATGAGCAGGTCGAGGTCCGCGCCCCACACCAGCACCGGCACACTGAGCGCGAGCACCAGCCCAAGGCTCCGGTACGGCGTCTCGCCCGCCCCTCCGCCCTTGGCGAACCAGCCCGGCAGCGCCCTGTCCCTGGCCAGAGCCGCCCCCAGCCGGGCCGCCCCGGCGATGTAGGTGTTGACCGCCCCGAACGACAGCAGCACCGCCACCACCCCGGTGACCGGCCGCGCCGCCGGGCCGATGCCCGTCTCCAGCATCGCGGTCAGCGGCACGCCGGTCATGCCCGCGCCGAGCACGCCGACGGAGGTGACGGCGACGCCCGCGTACAGCAGGCCGATCACGACGAGAGTGATCACCGTGGCTCTGAGCAGGCCCTTCTTCCCGTCGGCGAACTCGGCGGACAGATGGCTGGCCGCCTCCCAGCCGACGAAGGCGAACATGAGCACACCGGCCGCTCCTGCCACGCCGGCGGCGCCGTACGGGGCGAAGGGGGTGAAGTTGGCCGGGTCCGCGTGCGGGACGGCGGTGATCACGGCGGTGGCCAGCAGCGTGACGAGCAGGGCGACCATGACGATCTGCAGCCGCCCCGAGGTGCGCAGCCCGGCCGCGTTGGCGGCGAAAGCGGCCAGAAGGATCAGGCAGGCCGCCAGAGTGGCGTTCACGCCGAGTGAGGCTTCGACGTACCGGCCGCCGACGAGCGCCCCCGCGACGGTCCCGATGGGGACGGCTCCGTAGAACCACCAGCCGGCCACGGCGGAGGCGTGCCGGCCGAACGCCAGGCCGACGACGGCGGCCACTCCCCCGCCGCCCGGGTAACGCGTGCCGAGGGCGGCGAAGGTCAGCGCGACGGGCACGCTCAGCGCGAGCATCCCCGCCCAGGCCAGCACGGAGGCGGGCCCCGCCGCGGTCGCGGCCAGGTGCGGCAGCACCAGCATGCCCGGCCCCAGCACCGCGCCCACGAGCAGCGCCGTCCCCTGCCAGGCTCCCATTCGTCCACTCATGACGCCCGAAGGTAGTTCATCCGTTCGGCCTGGCCTGGGCTCGATCGAACGTTCGGCCGGAAGTGCATGGCAACCTGGCACCATGGACGAACTAGATTCGGCGATCGTGCGCCTGCTCCAAACGGATGCTCGGCAGTCCAACCGCGAGCTGGCCAGGCAACTGGGCATCGCCCCTTCGACCTGCCTGGAGCGGGTCAGGGCGCTGACCCGTAAAGGGGTGATCCGCGGCTATCACGCCGACATCGACCCGGCCGCGCTCAACCGCGGCGTCCAGGCGATGGTCTCGGTCCAGGTGCGCCCGCTGAGCCGCGCGGTGATCAACGCGTTCAAGTCGTCGGCGGCCGCCATGCCGGAGGTCATGAGCGTGTACGTGCTCTCCGGCGGCGACGACTTCCTGCTGCACGTGGGCGTCAGGGACCTCGACCACCTGCACGGGTTCCTGCTCGACCGGCTGAGCAAGCGCAAGGAGATCGTCGGCTGGCGCACCTCGATGATCTTCCAGCAGGTCCGCGAGGTCGCCCCCGAGCGGCTGCCCGAGACCTGACTTTCGTCAGGGGTAGTGGTAGACGGTCGGCCGATACGGAGGCGGGCCCCGCCTTCCTAGGTTCTTCAGCGTGAAACTCCTTCTGTCCCTCGCCCTCGCCCTCAGCCCGGCTTCCGTCGCGCCGGCGGCCCCCGAGCTGACCCCTGCCGCCGTGGACGCCTACCTGCGCGAGGCCATGGAGACCACCGGGGTGCCCGGTCTGTCCGTGGTCGTGACGCGCGGCGGCGAGGTCGTGCACGCCGCCGGCTACGGCCACGACTCCGACGGGCGGCCCGTCACCGCAGCCACCCCCATGCGGGTGGCCTCGGTGAGCAAGTCGTTCACCGCCATGGCCGTCATGACGCTCGTGGAGCGCGGCAGGATCAGGCTGGACGAGCCGGTGGCCGCGCAGGTGCCCGGGTTCGCGATGGCCGACCCCCGGGCGGCCCGCATCACCGTACGGCAGTTGCTCACCCAGACCTCGGGCCTGTCCGACCGCACGATCGACATCGCCGCGACCGAACGCGCCACCTCCCTCGCCGGCTACACCGCCCGCCTGGCCGGCTCCCGGCTCGCCGCCGCCCCAGGCACCCGCTACGAGTACTGCAACGTCAACTACGACCTGGCCGCGCGGCTGGTGGAGGTCGCCTCGGGCCGGCGGTTCGGCGACTACCTGCGCGATCGGGTGTTCGGGCCGCTCGGCATGACGTCCAGCGCCGTCTCCGCCGCCGACGTGCGACCGGCGAACGGCTACAACTCGCTCTTCGGTGCCTGGCTGCCCCGGCCCGAGCTGGACGGCTTCCTCGACGGCAGCGGCGCGGGCGGGGTCGTCACCACCGCCGCCGACATGGGCAGATGGCTGATCGCGCAGACGGGCGGCGGCCGGCCGCTGGTCAAGCGGGAGAGCCTGGAGACCATGCACCGGCCGACCGAGCTGCGGCCGTACGGGATGGGGTGGGGCATCGAGGAGGACGGGTGGCTCGTGCACTCGGGCAACCTGTTCACCTACAACGCCGTCGAGGCCGTCTCCCCGAAAACCGGCTACGGCTTCGCCGTGATGACCAACAACGCCACCCTGTACGACCCGACGTACGACATCATGCTCGGCCTCGCGGCGCTGAGCGAGGGCCGGACCCCGGAGGGTCCCGGCGGCGACCGGCAGCTCTTCGAGGCGGTGCTGGCCGCGCTCGCGATCGTCGCCCTGGGGCTGGGCGTGCTGGGCGTGGTCAGGGCCCGCCGCTGGGCCGCCGGACGCTCCGGCCGGTCCTGGTGGCGGATCGGGCCGCGGCTGGTGCCCGCGATCGTCCCGGTCGCGGTGCTGGCCGCGTACCCGGACCTCGTGTCGGTGCTGGTGAACGGCCGCACGGTCACCTGGGCGCAGCTCACCTACTTCCCCGCGCCCCTCTCCGCCACGGTGCTGGTCTGCGCCCTGGCCGGCCTGGCGGTGACGGCCGCCCGACTCCGCGCGTTGAGGTCCCGGGAAAGTCCACGTCATGCGAGTACGCTGAGTTCCCACATGCACGTCAGAGTCGGACCGGCGTGAGGGAGGCCACGTGCGCATCGGCGAGTTCGTCCGACGCACCGGGGTGAGCGAGCGGCTCCTGCGTCACTACGAGGAGCAGGGCCTGCTGCGCCCCGAGCGTGGCGCCGGCGGCCAGCGCGAATACGGCGAGGCCCACGTCGAGGTCGTGCGCCGCATCCGCTGCCTGCTCTCGGCCGGCCTCGGCATCACGATGATCGCGACCGTGCTGCCGTGCCTGGAGGACGAAAGCGAGCACCTGGCGCCGACCTGTCCCGACATGCTGAGGCGGCTGCGCGCCGAACGCGACCGGATCGACCGCGCCATGGAGGCGATGCGCGAGTCACGCGAGGCCCTCGACAGCGTGATCGCGGCGGGCCAGGCACGCGGCTGACGACGGTTTCCGCCGGCGATTAATTCGGTTGCGCGTCCCCCGAAGCCCCCTTTAGCCTCATGGACATGCGCCTTTACCTGTAATTCGCGGGGCTTGACCGCCCGCCACTCAGCCAGTCCATCCATGAGACGCGGCAGCTGAGCATGTCGACCGGCCTCCATGAGCCGCGTCGTGAGTTACGTAGAGGAGCTTTCCCTTATGCGCGTTCGCTCAGGAAACAAGAGAAACCGGCCCCAGTTGCCGGTCGTGCGCCCGATGCCGAAGATGCCGCAGCGGCCGATCATGCCGCCCCGGCGCCTTCCGCCCAAGGGCCGCTAGACAACTACCGGGATGGTAGTTAGCGGAGCGCCGCCTCCCCCGTACGCCCGGAGGCGGCGCTCCACCCTTCACAGCCGTTCGATGATGGTGACGTTGGCCTGGCCGCCGCCCTCGCACATCGTCTGCAGACCGTACCGGCCGCCGGTGCGCTCCAGCTCGTGCAGCAGTTTGGTCATGAGGATGGCGCCCGTGCCGCCGAGCGGGTGGCCGAGCGCGATGGCGCCGCCGTTGGGGTTGACCCGGGCCGGGTCGGCGCCGAGCTCCTTCATCCACGCCAGCGGCACCGGCGCGAACGCCTCGTTGATCTCGACGACGTCGATCTCGTCGACCGACATGCCGGCCTTCTTCAGCGCCCGCTGCGTGGCGGGGATCGGCGCGGTCAGCATGTAGACCGGGTCGTCACCCATGAGCGCGAGCTGGTGGATGCGGGCCCTCGGGGTGAGCCCGTGCTCGCGTACGGCCTGCTCGGAGGCGATGAGCACGGCTCCGGAGCCGTCGGAGATCTGCGACGACGTGGCCGCGGTGATCTGGCCGCCCTCCTTGAGGGTCTTCAGGCCCGCCATCTTCTCCAGCGTCGTGTCCGCCCGCGGCCCTTCGTCGTCCTCGACGCCGTTGACGGGGGCGATCTGGTCCTTGAAGTAGCCGTTGGCGATGGCCTTGGCGGCCCGCTGGTGGGACTCGAAGGCGTACTGCTCCAGCACGTCCCGCGTGTAACCCCACTTCTCGCACATCAGCTCCGCGCCGCGGAACTGCGAGATCTCCTGCTTGCCGTACCGTTCGACCCACTTGTCGCCGAACGGGAACGGCATGCCCTTCTCCAGGGCGGCCGTGATCGACGCGCCCATGGGCACGATGCTCATCGACTCGACGCCGGCCGCCACCACCAGGTCCTGGGTGCCGGACATGACGCCCTGCGCGGCGAAGTGGATCGACTGCTGGGAGGAGCCGCACTGCCGGTCGATCGTGACGCCGGCGGTGGTCTCGGGCAGCCCTGCCGACAGCCAGGCATTTCGCGCGATGTCCATGCTCTGGGGGCCGAACTGCATGACGCACCCCATGATGACGTCCTCGACCGCGGCCGGGTCGACGCCGGTGCGGTCGATCAGCGCCTTCAGCGCGTGGGTGGCCAGGTCAGTGGGGTGGACGGTGGAAAGGCCGCCCTTCTTCTTGCCGACGGGGGTGCGAACCGCCCCGACGATGTACGCCTCTGCCACAGTGCCTCCTGGAAACCGAGCATTATTCGGTTACTAGGTGCAGAGTACAACAGAACGTCATTCGGGCGCAGGCTCCGCCGGGGGTACGAGCTCCTCCGCCCCTGCCTCCGCCCCTGCCTCCGTCTCCGCCGACGCAGGGGGCACGAGATCCTCCGCCGCGTCGATCCGGAACCGCCAGCGGTCCACCGCCAGCCCGTTCAGCGCCTCGGACAGCTCCAGCGCGAGCGCGCCCAGCTTGACCGGCTCGTCGCCGCGCAGCTCGATCGCGGTCAGCTCGGTCGCGAACGGCAGCAGCTCCTGCACGGCCGGCGGCTGGCCCTTCTGCGGCACCAGCACGGCCCGGATATCGCCCGCCGTGAACGTGACGCCCTCTTCCCCCTGCTCCAGCAGCGGAGCCAGCTCCTCCGGCGTGGGGCGTACCGGCAGGATGACCGCCGGGCCGCTCTCCTCGTCGTCGGCCGGATCGCTCACCTCGCCCCGGCAGACCGCGAGCCCGCCCAGCCGGAACGCCAGGCCCTCGGCGAGGAAGCGGTCGAAGAAGTCGAGCGGCAGCGGGCCCTCCGCGGCCACCCGCACCGCCCACACCTTCTCCAGCTCGCCGCCGGTCAGCTCACCCTCGGCCTCGACGGGCGCGCACACGCGCACGTCGGTCGCCACGATGTCGTCGCCGTCCCGCCTCGCGGCCGGGTCGGCGAGCCTGACGAGGCGCAACAACTCGTCCAGGTCCGGTTTGGCGGGCAATGCCGCCGTCGGGCCAGTACGCAGTCTCCGCTTCGCCATCCAGCCCATGCCCGCCTCCGCGCTCAGCTTCGATAGGAGCTCGTCATCGTCGCGTAGACGATGACGTTGTCGGTGTAGTGCCCGGTGGTCCGATCGTAGGTGCCACCGCAGGTGATCAGGTGCAGCTGAGCGTTGTCCTGGCTCCCGTAGACCCGCTGGGTCGGGAACGTCTTCTTGCTCGCCTGCTCGATCCCGCCGACGGTGAACACCGCGGTCGTCTTGTCCTGGCGCTTGACCTCGATGGTGTCGCCGTTCTTCAGCTCCGGCAAGCGGGCGAACACGGCGGCACGCGTCCGGGTGTCCTTGTGCCCGAGCAGCACGGCCGGGCCGACCTCACCCGGGGTGGACATGTTCCGGTACCAGCCGACCAGGTTGTGGTTCTCCGACGGCGGCACCTGGATCGTGCCGTCCTTGGCCAGGCCCACCGACCGGATCGGCGCGTTGATCCCCAGCCGCTTGACGACCAGTCTGATCGGGGTCGAGGGCAGCATGGGGGGCGCCGGGGTGATCTGCGGCAGCGGGGGCGGCACGTTCGCCGGCGCCTGGAACAGCGCCTGCTCGGGCTCCCCCGTGTTCTTCGGCTGCGCCCGCAGCGCCAGGGAGTCCCTGTTACTGGCCAGGCCGTACTCTTCTGGCGACTTGAAGACGATCAGCAGGCCCGCCACCACCGTCACGACCCCGGCGATGGCCGCCACGATCAGCACGGTCCGCAGCGCGGTGCCGCCCTTGTCCGCCGGAGGGGGTGGCTGGTTCGGCTGGCCGTACGGGTAGTAGCCGGACATCTCGCTCAGCCCTTGACGGAACGACGTCGCATGACGAGCCCACCGATCGCCGCCGCCGCGACCAGCCCGGTCCCTGTCAGGATGAACAACCGCCCATCGGGCCCCATGGTCCCCCCGGCACCGGTGTCAGCGCCCGCCTTGGGGGTCTGCGACTTCCTGGTGGCCGTCGGGGTGACGGTCTCGGTGCGGGTGCGGGTGGTGGTGGGGCGGGGGCTGGTGTTCGTCGGGGTGGGGCTGGTGTTGGTCGGACTCGGGCTCGTAGTTCCGCTCGCCACCGTGAGCGTGTACGACTTGAGTTCGGTGGCGTTCTGGACCTTGCACATGATCGCCGGGGTGTTGCCGGTGGCGGTGTTGGCGCCGAAGTTCACATCCGCCGGCTTCACCGTGGCCGTGCCCGCCGTGCTGGCGGTGGTCTTCAAGTCGAACGCGGTGGTGGGAAGCGGGATCGTGCCACCGGCCGTGATGGTGCCCGTCGTTCCCTCGCCGGTGGCGGAGGTCAGATTGGTGATCCCGGTCAGCGACGCGTAGGCGAAGATCTTGGCGGCGATCGTCTGACCCGTGGCGGGAGCCTTGAGCTCCTTGCCCGTGGTGTAGGTGCCCTTCCACTTGATGGCGAACTGCTCATTCACCTTGGCGGCGGTTGGCATGGTCAGCTCGACCTTGATCTCGACGTCTTGGACATCGGAGTCCTCAGGGCCGACGCACTCATACTCAACGAGGTCGGTGCCGGTCCCGTTGCCACCGCCTCCGGTGCCGATCGGGACGTCCAGCACCTCGGTCGAGTCCGTGGTGCAGGTGGTCGTGGTGCCGCCCGTAGCTGATGTGATTCCGAGCCTCAGGTCGCCGGGGTCCAGGCTGATCTTGCCAGTGGTGGTGGAGTTGACCGAGACCTTGTAAGTGGCGTTACCGGCGGGTGCGGTGGTCGCGTTGGCCGCGATGGGCGCCCCCGGCTTGGGGGTGGTGGGCTCAGTGACCGTGCCCCCCGACGGCGTCAGCGCCAGATTGACGGCCACAGTAGTAGCGGTCGAGGGAACACTGTTCGTCGCCAGCGTCAACGTGGGGATGCCCACGGTCAGATCGAAGGTCTGACCCGCCGTCACCGAGGTGGGCGAAGTCAGCGTCACCGTGAGCGGCGTGCCCGCCGTGACCGTAAAGGGCCCGCCGGATTGACACGAGTAGGAGAACGTCTTCGTTGCCGCGAATGCCGTCGTCGGTGTCGCCATGACGAAGACGCCGCAAACGAGGACGACCAGCGCGCCTACTAATCCCAACGCGGACGTCGTCTGGGCGAGGCGGCGCCCCACCTGGGACATAAGCACGGGTCCATCTCCGTTTCAAAGCAGTGTCAACAGTCGTGCCAGAATTCCAGCCGTTGGTCACGGTTAGGTTGCGATCCTACGAACTGTCCCTGTCAACTTCCGGTAAACAGGCGAAAAGATCCCAACTTCCGGTCAACCCTTCTTCTTGGACAACGTTGCGTACACGACGATGTTGTCCGTGTAGTGATGCGTCGTCCGGTTGTAGACCCCGCCGCACGTGATGAGCCTGAGCTGGGAGTCGTTCGTGTTCCCGTACACCCGCTTGGTCGGGAACGAGCTCTTGCTGGCCTGCTCGATCCCGCTCACCGTGAACCGGGTGACCTTCCCGTCCGACCGGTACACGTAGATCTGGTCGCCCTTCGCCAGCTCGCGCAGGCGATCGAACACGGCCGGGCCCTTGCGGGTGCTGACGTGGCCGTTGATGATCGCCGGCCCCACCTCGCCCGGCACCGGCGACAGCCTGTACCAGCCGGTCTGGTTCGGCCTGCTGAGCGGCGGCGTGCCGAGCCGGCCCTTCTTGCTCACCGTGACCCCGCCGATCGCGGAGTTGACCTTGATCTTGGGGATCTTGATGCGGGTCGGCCTGGCCTTGGCGGTCTTCGTTCTGGCCTTGGGGATCGCCGGGACGACGGGTACGGCGGCCAGGGGCGGCGGGGCGTCGAGGCGGGCCGGGGTGAGCGGCTTGTTCTTGCCGCCGGGGCCGACCGTCGGCGGCAGGATGAACGCGCCCGCGTTCTGCATCTGCACCGTGGTCGGCACGTCCTGCGGCGCCGCGACCGGCCGCGGGCCCGAGCCGTCGTCCACCGGCGGCGCCAGCGAGAGCAGACTCACCATGACCAGGCCGACGCCGCCGAGCGAGCCGGCGATCAGCAGACCGGGCAGCGCCTTCTGCATCGGCGACTTCTGCGCCGGCGCGGCCGGGACCGCGAACGGAGCCGGGACCGGAGCCGGAGCGTCGTGATCCGGTGCGTTCTGGTCGGTCATGAGTGCGCTCCTCCCGCGTGCTCGGCCTTTCTTCTGCGCATGAGCAGCCCACCGCCGGCGGTCCCCATGACCAGCGCCATCCCTCCGGCCATCAGCCCGTACGGATGACGCTCGGCATCGGGCGCCACCCCGGTCTCGACGCCGCCGCTGGGCGTCTTGGCGACTTGGGGTGCTTTGTAGTACTTGGTCGCGGTCGGCCCGGTGCTCTTCGGCGTGGACGAGGTCGAGTTGGTCGCCTGGGGGATGACGACCACGTTGGTGAGCCCGTCCCCGTTGTTGCCCGGGTCCGGGTTGTTGGGGTTACCCGGGTCGGGATTGTTCGGGTCCGGGTCGTCCGTCGGGTCCGGGTCATCCGTGGGGTCGGGGTCGTCGGTCGGGTCCGTGCCGCCGCCGATGGTCACCTCGACCGACGGCGCGGTGCCCACGATGGTGCACTTCGCCTTGTGGAAGCCGGTCGGGGTCTCGGCCGTGGTGGTGGACACCTCGAACGCGTCCACCCACATGTCGCCGTCCGCCGTGGCCTTCTCGACCCTGATGGTGTGCTGGCCGTAGTCCTGGGCGGGCATCGTGTAGAGCGTCTTGCCGCCGTCGAGGTCGTCGTTGACGGGGTCGTCGTCGGCGTCGCGTGACGGGTCGACCGTGGCCACGTGATTCCCGTCGATGTAGACGTTGACGGGACCGGCGTCCTTGTCGGTCGGGCCGATGTACTTCACGCTCGTGCCGACGAACTTCAGCTCGGCGTAGGCGCCCATCTTGGTGGTGTGGTGCAGGTCGTTGTGCACGTGGTGCTCAGACGCGGGCAGGCTGGTCTGCGGCGTCCAGTCGGTGGTGCCGCTGTAGACGATCTGCATGTCGCTGGGGTTGTCGGCGTCGTCCCCGTCGTTGACGGTGACCGGGCCGTCCGGCGGGGTGAAGTCGAGCTCGATGTCCTGCGGGGTGATCTTGACGACGCCCGCCTTGTTGGTCAGGCCGGGGTCGTTCATCAGCTCGGGCAGCGGCAACTCGTCGTCGGGGCGCAGCGCGCCCGCGGGCTCGGACACCCCTTGCGGCTCCAGGATGCCCTTCCAGTCCTTCTCCAGCTTGATCTGGCCGGTCGCGTGCACCAGGCCGCCGGCCTTGAAGTAGCCGGGCGACTGCAGCCGGTTGGGGTCGGAGCCGGTGTAGGCGAGCTTCCAGGTGAAGTTCAGCGGGCCGCCGACCGCGAGATCGGTGGCGAAGGTGAGGTTGGTCCGCAGCTTGACCGCCCCATGGCGGACGATGCTGCTGGTGTTCCCCCCGGACGAGCAGGAGTAGTCGATGACGAGGTCGGCGGGTGCGGCGGAAGCGGGTACGCCAGGGAGCACCACGACGCCTAATGTCGCCACGGATCCAATCGAAGCGGCGATCAACGCCTTGTGCCACCGACTCACGGAGACTCCGATCACCCACAAATAGACCGAGGGTAGATCTTAGAGTCCAAAACACCCGTAACACACACCGAACGCCACTTCCCCCAGCACTTGTGATGAACCCGTGTCCACAGGCTCCTCCGGCACCACGAAAGGGGGTATACCTGGCGCTAACCGAATGGAGTTCTGTCCCCCCGGAGGCGACATGCGGCGAGACCTCTTCGACGAAGAGCACCTGCTGTTCAGGGAGACCGTGCGCGAATTCATGGCCCGTGAGGTCGTGCCGCACCACCAGCAGTGGGAAAAGGAGGGCATTGTCCCGCGCGAGGTCTGGAAGAAGGCCGGCGAACTCGGCATGTTCGGGTTCTCCGTGCCCGAGGAGTACGGCGGCGCGGGCATCACCGATTTCCGCTACAACGCGGTGATCGTCGAGGAGATCATCAGAAACGCGGCGAGCGGTCTCGGTTTCTCCCTGCACAACGACGTCATGGCCCCGTACGTGGTGGATCTGACGAACGACGAGCAGAAGCAGCGCTGGCTGCCCGGCTTCGTGAGCGGTGAGCTGATCACGGCCATCGCCATGAGCGAGCCGGGGGCCGGCAGCGATCTGCAGGGCATCACGACCAGGGCCGAGCGCGACGGCGACCACTACGTGCTCACCGGCCAGAAGACGTTCATCACGAACGGGGTGAACGCCGACCTCGTCGTCGTGGTGGCCAAGACCGATCCCGAGGCGGGCGCCAGGGGTGTGACGCTGCTGGTCGTGGAGCGGGGCATGGAGGGGTTCGCCCGCGGGCGCAACCTGGACAAGATCGGCATGAAGGCCCAGGATACGGCCGAGCTGTTCTTCGACCGCGTCCGCGTGCCCGTCGCCAACCGTCTCGGCCCCGAGGACGGCCAGGGCTTCTTCCAGCTCATGAACAACCTGCCGCAGGAGCGCATGTCGATCGCCGTGGCGGCGGTGGCCGCGGCCGAGGTCGTGCTGGAGCAGACCATCGAGTACTGCAGGACGCGCCAGGCGTTCGGCCGCAACCTCGGTTCGTTCCAGAACACCCGGTTCGTCCTGGCGGAGCTGGCTACCGAGACGGAGATCGCCCGCCACTACGTGGACAAGTGCATCCTCGCGCTCAACGCCAAGGAGCTCACGGCGGTGGACGCCGCCAAGGCCAAGTGGTGGACCACCGAGCTGCAGACCAAGGTCATCGACCGCTGCCTCCAGTTGCACGGCGGCTACGGCTACATGACCGAGTACCCGGTCGCCAAGGCGTGGCTGGACGCCCGGGTCCAGACGATCTACGGCGGGACCACCGAGATCATGAAAGAGATCATCGGCAGGTCCTTCGGGTTCTGACACGCGGTCGACACGCCCGCGTGCGAGGGCAGGGCACCGCGCGGGCGCGAGGAGGTCATGCCGCTTCCGCCGTCCCCGCGCGGCGGGCCCGTTCGCATCGCATACTGGACACCATGGACGGCGGCCTGATCCTCCTGGTTTTCCTGGCGTTGCTGTTCGCCTGGCTGCTCAACCGCGTGCGCCGGGCGTTCCGCCTGGGGCCCGTCGGCTATGCCGGCGTGCTCATCGTGTTCGTGCTGGTCATGCTGATGCTCTGGGGCCAGACCAAGATCTAGCGCCTACCGGGCCGCCGACTCCAGGATCACCCGGGCCACCAGCGCGGGATCGTCGCTCATCGGCAGGTGACCACATCCCTGCAGCAGTTTGACCCGCTGCCCCGACCAGCGCGCCGCGCGTACGGCCTGGCGGCGCGGCAGCAGCCGGTCGTGCTCGCCCCACGCGATCGTGATCGGCGACTTGGGCGGCGCGGGCGGCATCAGGCCGCCGAACGACTCCAGCGTCTCCTCGAAGCCGGCGGCCTGGCCGAGTGCCTGGGTGGCGGCGACCAGCGCGGCGGGGTCGAGCCGGCCGGGGCGGGCGACCAGCAGGCCCGCGGACACCGCGCGCAGGTGCCGGTTGCCGGCCGTCATGGCGAGCTGATCAGGAGACAGGGAGCGGGCCGAGGAGCGCAGGGCGCGCAGCACGGCCTGGCAGTAGAGCAGCTCGGGCCGGGACCAGAAGCCGGCCGGGGACAGCGCGGTCGCCGTACGGACGACGCCACGCGAGGCCAGCTCCAGCGCGATGTAGCCGCCGAGGGAGTTGCCCGCCACAGCGGGCTCGCGGATGCCGAGCGAGGCACAGAACGACTCGACAGCGTCGGCGAGCGTCTCGGCGGTGTAGGGGATGCCGGGCAGCAGCCCGGGAGAGACCCCGAAACCGGGCAGGTCGAGCGCGATCACCGTGTGCGCGGCGGCCAGCCGGTCCAGCACCGGCAGCCACCCCTGCCAGTGGTGGCCGATGCCGTGGATGAGAATCAGCGGCGCACCGGTGCCCCGTCGTTCGAAGGCCAGCTCCATGGCGCCAGCTAATCACTCACCTGCCGCGCGTGGGAATCTCGAACCAGACGGCTTTGCCTTCCCTGGTGGGACGCGATCCCCAGCGCCTGGCGAGCTGGTCGACCAGGTAAAGCCCGCGCCCGCCCTCGTCGTTCTCCCCCGCGCTGCGGATGCGGGGCAGGCGCAGATCCTGGTCGAACACCTCGACCCAGACCGACTCGTCGCCCCTGCGCAGCCGCAGCGTGAACTCCTTGTCGCCGACCACTTCGTCCTCGAAGCCCGGAGTGTCCCAGGACTCCTCGAACGGCAGCGGCGGCCCCTCCACGACCAGCTCCCTGCGCGGAACCCCGGCGGTGGCGGCGTGCAGCACCACGTTGGTGACGACCTCGGAGACCAGCAGACAGGCCAGCTCGGCCCGCTCCTCGGGTACGTTCCAGCTGGAGAACGCCTCCGCGGCCATGCGGCGCGCCTCGCTCACCATGATCGGCTGGGCCGGGAAGGTGCGCGACTCGACGTCAAGATCGACGTCGCTGGAGCGGACCACGAGGATCGCCATGTCGTCGTCGATCTCGCCCGGCACCGCCACGGTGGCGGCGTCGGCGATGCGTTCGACCTCGGCGTCGGCCATCTTGGCGAGCTTGTCGCACAGGACGCCGAGCGTCTCCTCCTCGGTCGGCATCCGGCCGTCGCGGGTCGGGCGGCGGTCGACCAGGCCGTCGGTGTAGAGGAGCAGCGCCGCGCCCGGCGGCAGCGTGCGCGTCTCCTCCTTGTAGACCAGGTCGGCGTGCAGGCCCTTGGCGCGCACCCCGAGCGGCTGGCCGACCTCTTCGATGTCGAGCTCGCGGCACTGGCCGTCGACCAGCAGCAGCGGCGGGGCGTGACCGGCGTTGGCGAACGAGAGCTGCCGCGACCAGGCGTCGTAGACCAGGTATTGGCAGGTGACGATGGGCGGGATGCTGACCTCGGCGCCGTTGTCGTCCTGCTCGGGGGTGGCGATGATGCGGGTCCACTCGTCGAGCCTGGCCAGGATGTCGGCCGGGGATTTGTCGTCCTGGGCGAAGGCCCGCAGCGCGGCGCGCAGCTGGCCCATGATGGCCGCGGCCTTGGCGCCCCGGCCCTCGACGTCGCCGATCACGATGCCGACGCGGCCGGCCGACAGCGGGATGACGTCGTACCAGTCGCCGCCCACCTGCGTCTGGATGCCCTGCCCGTGGGAGGCCAGCGGGGCCGCCGGGTAGTAGCGCACGGCGATCTGCAGCCCGTCGAGCTGCGGCAGCGCCCTGGGCAGCAGGTGCTTCTGGAACGACTCGGCCGTGTGGCGCTCCTCTTCGAACAGCAGCGCGTTGTCGATGGCGAGCGCGACCCTGGTGGCGATGGCGCCGACGAAGTCACGGTCGAAGGCGTCGTAGTGGGGGCTGCGGCGGTCGGTGAGGTTGGACAGGCCGAGGTACATCAGCCCGAGCGTCTCGCCGCGCACGAGCAGCGGGGCCACGATGGCGGAGGTCATGCCGATCTCGCCGCACAGCCGGGCGCTGTTCTCGTGGGGGGCGGGGAAGCGGCTGTTGGAGAAGTCCTCGACCAGGATCGTCTCCTGGCGGCGCAGCGCGGTGTCGGCGTAGTGGCCGGAGGGGTAGCGGATCTCCGCCCCCACCGGCTTCCATGTTCCCGACGGCGGCGCCCACCCCTGCACGTGCTGGGAGACCCTGCGCACGAGCCGGTCGCCCTCCATCAGCTCGATGAAGCAGTGGTCGGCGAACTGCGGGACGAGCATCTCGGCGACGCGCTTGAGCGTCTCCTCGACGTAGAGGGAGCCGGCCAGCCGCTCGCCGATGCGTTCGAGCAGGCCGAAGCGGTCCTTCTCGCGCTCGTTGCTGCGCAGCGCCTCGCGGGCCATGATGACGATCCCCGTCACCGTGCCCGACGAGTGGCGCAGCGGCACGGCCTGGGCGCGGACGTAGACGATGGTGCCGTCACCGCGCCTGACGTCGAACGTGCCCTCCCACACGCCGCCCTTGAGCACGTGTTTGGCCAGCTCGATCGCCAGCGGGTGGTCCTTCTCCATGATCCCGAGGGACAGGACGGACGAGTCGCGCGAAGGTGACTTACCCCCCTGACGCCCGAACAGCTTCTCGGCGAAGGGGTTCCAATAGAGGAGATTGCTGAAACGGTCGGTCACGACCACCGCCATTTCGGCGTGATCGAGCACGGACCCGGCAGCAAGGTGATCAGCCGCTTCCTGTGACAGATCCCCCCAACGCTTCATCCGGAGACCACTCCTCGGGGTGGCGTGTATGCAAAGCGGACCACGAGCGCTCCTGCAACAGTCTTGGCCAGGGGAGAGTGGAGGGCCTCCCAGGAGGGATTCAACCAAGTAGCGGCGCGCGCGTCAGCGCTTGGAGACAAAAACGTGCGCCGCGATGTCGCGCGGAAGATCCGCAGGAGTGTCGTTCGCGTCACCGTCACCTGTCACCCGTACACCGTCGTCGCTCGCCGCGAGCGTCACCTCGCGTCCGGGTTGTATCCCAACTTGCTTGAGTTTAAGCATCACAGCAGGATCGCTTTGCACTTGTTCGCTAATTCGACGCACGACGACCGGCGTGTCACGCGTTCCCGCGAGGTCGCACATGGTGGTCAGCGTGTCGGCGCTGTCGGCCGGCTCTCTGGCGCCGAGCTCGGCCAGGCCGGGGATCGGGTTGCCGTGCGGGCAGACGGTCGGGTTGTCGAGCAGCGTCACGAGCCGGGACTCGACGGACTCCGACATGACGTGCTCCCAGCGGCACGCCTCGATGTGCACCTCTTCCCAGGGAAGCCCGATCACCTGGGTCAGCAGGCACTCGGCCAGGCGGTGCTTGCGCATCACGCGGGTGGCCAGGGTGCGGCCCAGCTCGGTCATCGACAGGTGCCGGTCGCCCTCGACGCGGACGAGGCCGTCGCGCTCCATCCGGGCGACGGTCTGGCTCACGGTGGGGCCGCTCTGCTGCAGACGCTCGGCGATCCGAGCGCGGAGGGGGACGATGCCCTCCTCTTCGAGCTCGTAGATGGTGCGGAGATACATCTCCGTGGTGTCGATCAGGCCGTGTGCGGTCAAGGCTCCTCCCAACTGAATGGTACGCCGGTCAAGGCGGGGACTGAGCCCGTCCGCAGCGGGCGCAGGAGTCACAGGAACCCTATGGGGACAACGACCGGCGATGCTTAAGGACGGCAACAACGGAGCGGCCGAGTTCCTTCCCGACCGCTTCGATCTTGACAACCTACGTCGTACGGCGTTCGGCCGCGCACGCCACGCGGGCGGTCCTCAGCCGGCCCGGTAGTTCCTGAAGGCGCTCACCGACAGGCCGACGATCAGCACGGTGACGGCGCACGCGATGCCGCCGCCCACCCACGCCCCGCTCAGCCCGATCCCCGTCGCCATGGCGCCCGCGCGCAGCTCGCCCAGGCGCGGCCCGCCCGCCACGACCACCATGAACGCCCCTTGCAGCCGCCCGCGCATCTCGTCCGGCGCGTACAGCTGCAGGATCGACTGCCGCCACACCGACGAGATGACGTCGGCCACGCCCCCGACCGCCATGAACGCCACCACCAGCCACAGCTCGTGCGCGAGCCCCGCGGCGGCCACGGCCACGCCCCAGACGGCGATGACGATCGACAGCGCCACTCCCTGCCGCTTCACCCGCCCGACCCAGCCGGAGAACAGCGCGCCGGCGACCGAGCCGATGGCCATCGCGGAGGTCATCCAGCCGAGCGCGATCTCCGAGCCGCCGAAGCGCTCGGCGGTCAGCTCGGGGAAGAGCGCGCGCGGCATGGCGAACACCATCGCGATGATGTCCACCACGAACGACATCAGCAGCACCGGGCTGCTGACGATGAAGCTGAGGCCGTCCCAGACGGCCCGGGCACCCGGACGGGTCACCTCTCCTAACGGAGGCAGTGGAGGCAGTTTGAGGGCCGCGTAGAGGCTCCCGGTGAACAGCAGGGCGTCCACCGAGTACGCCGCCGCGAACTTCGCCGGGGTGGCCAGCGCCATCGCGCCGACCATCGGCCCCAGGACCGCGCCGAGGCTGTAGACCAGCGAGTTGAGCGCGTTGGCCGCCGGCACCAGCTCGGGCTCCAGGATCCTCGGGATGATGGCGCCCCTGGTCGGGCCCGTGATGGCGAAGCCGGTGGAGTTGAGCGCGACCGCGCCGAAGATCACCCAGAGGTTGTCCAGGCCGAGCGCCGCCTGGGCGAGGATGATCAGCGTGGAGGCCCAGGCGATCAGCGAGCCGACGATGAGCAGCTTGCGCCGGTCCACGGCGTCCGCCACCGCCCCGCCCCACAGGCCGAAGACGATCAGCGGGACCAGGCTGACGATGCCGATCAGGCCGACGTAGAAGGAGGACCGGGTGAGCTCGAAGACCTGCAGCCCGACCGCCACGACGGTCACGCCGACGCCGACGTGTGAGATGGCCTGGCCGATCCAGATCCGCCGGTACGCGGGCACGCCCAGCGGCCGGGTGTCCACCAGATGACGTCTTACCAGCTCCCCGATTGCCACTTTAGGCACATTAAGGGGCAAGCCTCTCCAGCACCCAGCCGGGTCGGGTCCGCCGGTACCGCAGCCGGTCGTGCATCCGGTCGAGCTGCCCCTGCCAGAACTCCAGCTCCATGGGCGTGACCCGGAACCCGCCCCAGAAGTCGGGCACCGGCGGATCCTCCGGCCAGCGCGCCGCCAGCTCCTCGTAGCGGGCGTCCAGCTCCTCCCTGGACCGGACGACCGCCGACTGCCGCGAGGCCCACGCGCCGACGCGCGAGCCGTAGGGGCGGGAGGCGAAGTATTCGGCCGACTCCTCGTGGGAGATCCGCGCCACGGTGCCCTCGATCCGCACCTGACGGCGGAGCGGATGCCATGGGAACAGCAGTGACGCGCGCGGGTTCTCGGCCAGGTCGCGGCCCTTGCGCGACTCGTAGTTGGTGTAGAAGACGAAGCCGCGTTCGTCGTAGCCCTTCAGCAGGACCGTCCTGGCGCTCGGGCGGCCTCCTGCGGAGGCCGTGGCCAGGACCATGGCGTTGGGTTCCGGCAGGCCGGCGTCGAGCGCGTCCTGGAACCAGGCGGTGAACTGCGCGATGGGGTCGGACGCGACGTCGGATTCGAGCAGCGGCTCGCCCTCGTACGTACGGCGAAGCCCCGCCAGCATGGGCGGGCGCGGGGTGGCATCCACGAGACGGTATTCTGTCGCGCTCGCGTGGTAGATCCCACGCACCGCTCCCGACCAGCGGGTTTGGGCTTACGGCGGGTCCCGAGACCGACCATGAGCTGCGAGGGGGTTAAATTGACCCGCCGGTATCTCGACATCAAGGCATTGCCCAAACATGGCAACAGAAGGGGAGGCGGCCGAGTATGTCCGACTTCAAACCCGGGCTCGAAGGCGTCGTAGCTTTCGAAACCGAGATCGCGGAACCGGACAAAGAAGGGGGCGCCCTTCGATACCGGGGCGTCGACATCGAAGAGCTGGTCGGCCAGGTCCCGTTCGGGGCGGTCTGGGGCCTGCTGGTCGACAACACGTTCCAGCCGGGCCTGCCCCCGGCGGAGCCGTTCCCCATCCCTGTCCATTCCGGTGACATCCGCGTAGACGTCCAGAGCGCGCTGGCCATGCTGGCGCCGGCCTACGGCTTCAAGCCGCTGCACGACATCAGCGGCGAAGAGGCGCGTGACCAGCTCGCCCGTGCCTCCGTCATGGCGCTGTCCTTCGTCGCGCAGTCCGCGCGCGGCCTCGGCCTGCCCATGGTTCCGCAGAGCCGGGTCGACGAGGCCGACACGATCGTCGAACGCTTCATGATCCGCTGGCGCGGTGAGCCTGATCCCAAGCACGTCAAGGCCATCGACGCCTATTGGACCTCCGCCGCCGAGCACGGCATGAACGCCTCGACGTTCACCGCCCGCGTCATCGCCTCCACCGGCGCCGACGTGGCCGCCGCCCTGTCCGGCGCCGTCGGCGCCATGTCGGGTCCGCTGCACGGCGGCGCCCCGGCGCGTGTCCTGCACATGATCGAGGGCGTCGAGCAGCTCGGCGACGCCAAGAAGTACGTCCAGGGCGAGCTCGACAAGGGCAACCGCCTCATGGGCTTCGGCCACCGCGTCTACCGCGCCGAGGACCCGCGCGCCCGCGTGCTGCGCAGGACCGCCAAGGAGCTCGACGCGCCTCGCTACGAGGTCGCGGCGGCGCTGGAGCAGGCCGCGCTGGAGGAGCTGCACGCCCGCAAGCCCGACCGCGTGCTGGCCACCAACGTGGAGTACTGGGCGGCCGTCGTGCTCGACTTCGCCGAAGTTCCTTCCCACATGTTCACCTCTATGTTCACATGCGCCCGCACGGCCGGCTGGGCCGCGCACATCCTGGAGCAGAAGCTCACGGGCCGGCTCGTCCGCCCGAGTGCCAACTACATCGGGCCCGCCTCGCGCCCGCTCGGCGACGTCCCCGGCGCCGCCGAGGTGACCGGCAAGATCTGAACGTCTCCCCTAAGGGAACCCCCGTCACGGCTACCGCGCGGCCCCGCGCTGCGCGGTAGCCGTTTCTCTTTGCTCTGGTACGGCATCCTTGGGGAGACTTTGACAGGTCTCAGAATCCGGACCGCGTACGAGCCATTCCACGCCGGTCGGTAGGCTCCGTTACGTGGCTGACATCGTTATTCCCGCTGACATCAAGCCCGTGGACGGCCGGTTCGGCTGTGGGCCCTCGAAGGTTCGCACCGAGCAACTGGCCGCGCTCGCCGCGTCCGGCGCGAGCCTCATGGGCACCTCGCACCGCCAGAAGCCGGTCAAGAACCTCGTCGGCCGGGTGCGGTCGGGTCTTTCCGACCTGTTCTCGCTGCCGGAGGGCTACCAGGTGGTCCTGGGCAACGGCGGCACCACCGCGTTCTGGGACATCGCCGCCTTCGGGCTGGTCCGCGAGAAGTCCCAGCACCTGTCGTTCGGTGAGTTCTCCTCGAAGTTCGCCACCGTCACCAAGAAGGCGCCCTGGCTGGCCGAGCCGAGCGTGATCAAGGCCGAGGTCGGCACCCACCCGGTCGCCGTGGCCGAGGACGGCGTCGACGCCTACGCGCTCACCCACAACGAGACCTCGACCGGCGTGGCCATGCCGATCACGCGCGTGGGCGGCGACGACGCGCTCGTGCTGGTCGACGCCACCTCCGGCGCCGGCGGCCTGCCCGTAGACATCGCCGAGACCGACGTCTACTACTTCGCGCCGCAGAAGAGCTTCGCCTCCGACGGCGGCCTGTGGATCGCGATCATGTCGCCCCGGGCGCTGGCCAGGGTCGAGGAGATCGCCGCGAGCGGCCGCTACGTGCCCGAGTTCTTCAGCCTGCCCGTCGCGATCGACAACTCGGGCAAGGACCAGACCTACAACACCCCGGCGGTGGCCACGCTGTTCCTGCTGGCCGACCAGCTCGACTGGATGAACGGCAACGGCGGCCTGGCCTGGACCACCGGCCGCACCGCCGACTCCAGCTCGCGGCTCTACACGTGGGCGGAGAAGACCTCCTACACCACGCCGTTCGCCGCGCCCGAGTACCGCTCGCAGGTGGTCGGCACGATCGACTTCGCCGACGAGGTCGACGCCGCGGCGGTGGCCAAGGTGCTGCGCGCCAACGGCATCGTCGACACCGAGCCCTACCGCAAGCTGGGCCGCAACCAGCTGCGCATCGCGATGTTCCCGGCCATCGACCCGGCCGACATCGAGGCGCTGACGGTCTGCGTCGACTACGTGGTCGAGCGCCTCTAGCCGGCCTCGTTCCCGCTCATCTCGGCCAGCACCGGCGATCCGCCGGTGCTGGCTTTTGCTGGTACCTGTCCACCGACGAGTAGGAAACCCCCCTTTGTCCGCCACTCCCAGACGGACCGTACGGCCGAAGAGCCTCGGTTATCTGATGTTCGCCAGCCGCTGGCTCCAGGTCCCCCTCTATCTGGGCCTCATCGTCGCCCAGGCCGTCTACGTCTGGCAGTTCGCCCTGGAGCTGTGGCATCTCGTCGAGACCGTGTTCCTGCACGGGGAGACGACCGTCGCGAACGCGCCCTCGCCCGAGGTCGTGGTGATGCTCACGGTGCTGGCGCTCATCGACGTGGTGATGATCTCCAACCTGCTCATCATGGTGATCATCGGCGGCTACGAGACGTTCGTCTCGCGCATCGACCTCAACGACCACCCCGACGAGCCCGAGTGGCTCTCCCACGTCAACGCGAACGTGCTGAAGGTCAAGCTGGCCACGGCCATCATCGGCATCTCGTCGGTGCACCTGCTGCAGACGTTCATCAGGGCGCAGTCGACGCCGAACGACAAGATGATGTGGCAGACGATCATGCATCTGGCGTTCGTGGTGTCGGCGGTCGGCCTGGCCTACATCGACCGGCTGCTGGCCAGCTCACCCGCCGAGCACACCCGGCCCCACCTCTGAGCGATCAGTACGGATAGGTGGTCCTGGCGGGCGGGAGCGCACGCCTGCGGCGCAGCACCCACGCGGCCACCACGCCGCCGATGAGGCCGAACAGGTGTCCCTGCCAGGAGATGCCCTGCTGGTTCGGCAGCAGGCCCGCCAGGATCCCCCAGTAGGCGATGCCGACGCCGATGCCGATCGCGATGTCGAGCAGGCTGCGGTCGAACAGGCCGCGGGCCAGGATGAAGCCGAAGTAGCCGAAGACGAGCCCGCTGGCCCCGACCGTGTAGACGCCGGGGCTGGTCGCCCACGTGCCGAGGCCGCCGATGAAGATGATCAGCACGCTGGCCCACAGGAACTTGCGCACGTCGCGCAGCCCGGCCAGGAAGCCCAGGATCAGCAGCGGCACCGAGTTGGCCATCAGGTGGCCGAAGCCGCCGTGCAGGAACGGCGCGAAGACGATGCCGACCAGGCCGTCGGGCTCCCAGCCGACGATGCCGAACTGCCGGTCGAGCGCGCCGCCGAGGAAGAAGTCGACCCCTTCGACCGCCCACATCACGACCAGCATGCCGACGACGATGATGAGCGAGCTCAGGGCACCGGAGAACAGTGCCGCGGCGCCGCGCTTGGCCGGCTCGAATCTGGAGCCCGAATAGTCGCTCATGCGCCCTCCCGGTCGGTCGACTGCTCTCTCTTTACCGTAACCAGGAACGGGTGTGCGCGCGCTGAAGGAATCCCCTCCCGTTCCATGGGGCGGGAGGGGACTCTCAGCCGGACGGGACCGGGCCGGTCACTCGCCCTTCCACCGAGGGGCGCGCTTCTCGGCGAAGGCCGCCGCGCCCTCCATGGCGTCCTTCGAGCCGAACACCGGATTGACGATCGCGCTCTGCCTGGCGAACATCTCCTCCCGCGACCAGTCCTGCGACTCGATGACGATCCGCTTGGTCGCGGCGAGCGCCAGAGGCGCGTTGGCGGCGATCTTGCGGGCCAGCTCAAGGGCGCCCTCAAGGGCCGCCCCCGGCTCGGTGATCCGGTTGACCAGGCCGAGCTCGTACAGGCGGGCGGCCGGGTAGTGGTCGCCGGTCAGCGCGATCTCCATGGCCACGTGGTACGGGATCCGCCGCGGCAGCCGCATGATGCCGCCCGCGGCCGCCACCAGCCCGCGCCTGGGCTCGGGCAGCCCGAACTTGGCCTCCGACGAGGCCACGATGACGTCGCAGGACAGCGCCAGCTCGAACCCGCCCGCCAGCGCGTACCCCTCGATCGCGGCCACCAGCGGCTTCTTCGGCGGCGCCTCGGTGATCCCGCCGAACCCGCGGCCCTCGACGACCGGGAGGTCCCCGGTCAGGAACCCCTTGAGGTCCATGCCGGCGCAGAAGGTGCCGCCGGCGCCGGTCAGCACGTACGCGGAGATGTCGGGACGCGCGTCCAGCGTGTCGAGCGCGTCGGCGATGCCCCTGGCCACGGCCCCGTTGACGGCGTTGCGCGACTTGGGACGGTTGATGGTGAGGATCGCCACCCTGCCTGATCCTTCGGCGCCCGATCCTTCGCCGGACTCCTCGACGAGCACTTCGTCAGACACGAGACCTCACTTGGGCTGGAAGCGGATGCCGCCGTCGAAGCGGATGACCTCGGCGTTCATGTAGTCGTTCTCGATCAGCGACCTGACCAGGTGGGCGAACTCGTCGGCCCGTCCCATGCGCTTGGGGAAGACCACCGGCGCCACCAGCTTGGCCTTGAACTCGTCGGCGTTGGCCGAGAAGCCGTAGATGGGGGTGTCGATGATGCCGGGGCAGATCGTGTTGACCCGGACGCCGACCGCGGCCAGGTCGCGCGCGGCGGGCACCGTCATGCCCACGATGCCGCCCTTGGAGGCCGAGTACGCCAGCTGCCCGGTCTGTCCCTCAAGCGCCGCCACGGAGGCCGTGTTGATCACCACGCCGCGCTGCCCGTCGGCGTCGGCGGGCTCGGTCTTGGCGATGGCCGCGGCGGCCAGGCGCATGAGGTTGAACGTGCCGATCAGGTTGACCTCGATGACCTTGCGGTAGGAGGCCGGGTTGTGCGGATTTCCATCACGGTTGACCGTGCGCTCCGCCCAGCCGATGCCGGCGCTGTTGACGACCACCCGCAGCGGCTTGCCGGTGGCCACGGCGGCGTCGACGGCCGCCTGTACCTGCTCGTCGTCGGAGACGTCAGTCCTGGCGAAGACGCCGCCGAGCTCGTCGGCGACCGCCTTGCCGCGCTCCTCGTTGAGGTCGGCGACGACCACCGTGGCCCCGGCGCGGGCGAGCTCGCGAGCCGTGGCCTCGCCCAGGCCGCTGGCGCCGCCCGAGATGATTGCTGCAGATCCGTTCACGTCCATATCCCGGACCCTAGCCGCCTACCGAATGAAGTTCTACTCGGGGGCGGTTAAATCTCGCCCACGGCGCTGTCGACGTCGGAGTACACCTTGATCCGCCGGTCGAGCCCCGTCGTGCGCAGGATGCGCGCCACGGGCGCCTGCGGCGCCGCCAGGGACACGCCGCCGCCCTCGCCGGTGGCCAGGCGCCACGCCTCGATCAGCACGGACAGGCCGCTGGAGTCCATGAACGACAGTTGCTGCAGATCGAGCACGAGCCTCGCGCTGTCCTGTTTGATGGCGTCACGCACCTCGTCGCGCAGGAACGGTGCGGTGAACAGGTCAAGCTCTCCCTCGACGGCCACCACCACGGCGTCGCCCAGGGCGTGTCGCGCAAGCCGCAGCTTCATTGGGCCCCTCCTCGATGAGCCACTGTACTTCGACATCCCCGGATAGCGGGCATGCACAAACTACGAAAAGTCGGATGCAGGAGGACAAGGCGGGCCTAAACGCGTACCAAAAGCCCCGTCAAGAGCCATGCTCCCGAGTTTCTACCCATCTCGGAGGCTTGCGGCAACCTGGGGCTCACATTCCTGGAACTCACGGTGCGGGGATGGCGAACCCGTACGGGAGCTCCAGGCGATGCGCGGCCAGCAGCTCCGGGTCGGACAGCAGCTCGCGCGTGGGCCCGTCGGCGGCGATGACGCCGCCGGACAGGATGAGCGAGCGCTCGCACAACTCCAGCGCGTACGGCAGATCGTGCGTCACCATGAGCACCGTCACGTCCAGGGAACGCAGGATCTCGGCCAGCTCCCTGCGCGCGGCCGGGTCGAGGTTGGACGACGGCTCGTCGAGCACCAGGATCTCGGGCGCCATGGCCAGCACCGTGGCCACCGCGACCCGGCGGCGCTGGCCGAAGGACAGGTGGTGCGGCGGCCGGTCGGCGGCCTCCAGCATGCCGACCCGCTCCAGCGCGTCCTTGACCACCCGGTCGAGCTCCTCGCCCCGCAGGCCCGCGTTGGCCGGGCCGAAGGCCACGTCGTCGCGCACGGTGGGCATGAACAGCTGGTCGTCGGGATCCTGGAAGACCAGGCCGACGCGCTGCCTGATCTCCTTGAGCGTGTCCTTGCGCACGGGGGTGCCCGCCACGGCCACACTCCCGTGCCCGGCGGTCAGAATGCCGTTGAGGTGCATGACGAGCGTGGTCTTGCCGGCGCCGTTGGGGCCGAGCAGGGCGACGCGTTCGCCCCGCGCGATCGACAGGTCCACGCCGAACAGCGCCTGCGTGCCGTCGGGGTAGGCGTAGGCGAGTTGCCGGACTTCGAGAGAGTTCACCACGTCAGTCCCCATGTTGCCAGGGCGACGGCGGGCAGGGCGAGCGCGGTCCCCCACTGGCGCACGGACGCCGACATGTCATGGATGATCGGCATCTGGCCGTCGTAGCCGCGGCTCAGCATCGCCAGGTGCACCCGTTCGCCCCGCTCGTACGAACGGATGAACAGCGCCCCCGCGGACCTGGCGAGCACCGGGATGTGCCGCAGGTCACGCGCCTCGAACCCGCGTGACTCCCTGGCCACCCGCATCCGCCGCATCTCGTCGAGGATCACGTCCATGTACCTGAGCATGAACATGGCGATCTGCACCAGCAGGCCCGGCAGCCGCAGCCGCTGCGCCCCCAGCAGGATCGTCCGCGGCTCCGTGGTGGCCGCCAGCAGGATGGAGGCGACCACGCCGAGCGTGGCCTTGGCCAGGATGTTCCAGGCCGCCCAGAGGCCGGGCACGCTCAGCGACAGGCCCAGCACCGTGGTCCGCTCCCCCAGCCCGATGACCGGGATGAAGAAGGCGAACAGCACGAAGGGCACCTCGATCACCATCCGCCGCAGCACGTACGGCAGCGGCACCCTGGCCGCCGCCGCGACGCCCGCGAGCAGGACGGCGTAGACCGCGAAGGCCCAGAAGCCCTCGCGCGGCGTGGCCACCACCACCAGGGCGAAGGCGAAGACCGCGAGCAGCTTGCACTGCGGCGGCAGCCGGTGCACGACCGAGTCGCCCGGCAGGTAGAGCTGGTGTTGATGGCCCGCGCCCACGTGTCACGCCTTGGTCTCGTCGGGGATCTCGCTACGTCTCCGCGCCGCATAGGCCACGGCGCCGGCGATGAGCAGCACGAGCCCGACGCCGATGACGCCGGCCACGCCGACGGGGATCCCGCCCACGTCACCGTAGTCGGCCAGCGCCCACTCACCGAACAGGTGGTCGCTCGACTGCTCGATGAAGCCCTCGTTCTGGGCCACCGCCTCCAGCCCGTCGGGTGAGGAGGAGGCGAAGAAGGACACCAGCCCGGCCAGCACCAGCGTCACGCCGACACCCCCGAGCAGGAACGGCTTGAGCGACCGGCCCGCGGCGACCGGCTCGGGCTCGCCCACGGTCGTGCTCTCGCCGCCCGCGCCGCGCAGGACCAGGGGCCTGGCCAGGCCGCGGGCGCCGTACACGAGGTCGGGCCGCACGGCCAGCACGGCGCCGACGGTCGCGGCCGTGATCAGCGCCTCGCCGATGCCGATCAGCAGGTGCACGCCGCCCATGGCGGGGGGGGGGGGCGCCGCGGTGGCGGGCCAGG
>NZ_BAAAMU010000010.1:0-105927 GCF_039529435.1 Nonomuraea maheshkhaliensis | reverse complement strand
CCTCGATCGGCGCGGTGCCGCCGAGCCAGAACAGCAGCGTGAAGACGAGCGCGGAGGCCGGCACCGAGATCAGCGCGGCCAGGAACGCCGCGATCACGACCTTTCCCCTGGCCAGCCCGGTGACCAGCCGGAAGACGCCCCAGCCGGCCAGCACGGTGACGATGCCCATGATCGTGATGTTGACGCCCAGCGCGGTCAGCCCGCCGTCGGCGAAGAACACGCCCTGCACCAGCAGGACCACGGCCATGCACAGCACCCCTGTGTACGGCCCCACGAGTATCGCGGCCAGCGCGCCCCCGAGGAGGTGCCCGCTGGTGCCGGCGGCGACGGGGAAGTTGAGCATCTGCACGGCGAAGATGAACGCGGCCACGAGACCGGCCATGGGCGCGGTCCTGTCGTCGAGCTCACGCCGGGCGCCGCGCAGGCAGACCGCGACCCCCGCCGCCGCCACGGCCCCGGCCGACACGGACGTCGCTGCGTTGAAGAAGCCATCGGGAACGTGCACGGCACCCTCCTGAAGAGGACGGATCCAAAGCGGACAGACCAAACGGCCTCACTTTACGACATCATCTTGCACCTGCACATCATTGGCAATAGCGGAAGAATCCTCTGATCGCCCCTCGCTACCTGATGATCCTCCTGATCAACATCTCGGCCGTGAGCCGGCGCACCACGGCGCTGAAGCGCCCCTTGCCCGACGTCGCGTACGGCCGCACGCTCCTCAGCAGCGGCGCTCCCCACCACCGGCGCGGCGTCGCGACCGTCTCGGCGTCGGTCTCGATCCTGAAGCGCGCGGGCGGCCCGCCCAGGTCGAGTTCGAGGTAGGCGTCCCAGGTGCCGGGGGCGAGCCGGCCCACGGCGGGTCTGGCCGCGAAGCCGCCTCCGGCCAGCGCGACCACCGCGTCGGCGCGCTCGCGCCCGGTGCGCCGCTCGCGCCAGACGATCCGCCTGATCGCCGAGGCCGCCGGCGCGGTGCCGACCACGGTGATCTCACCGTCCACGATCAGCCGGTGCCCCAGCGCCCAACGGGCCCTGATCAGTCTGGCGAGGCCCGGCACCGCGACCGCGTGGCCGCCCATGTCGATGCTCAGGTTGCCGTTGTCCCTGGTGAAGTAGGGCACGGCCACCACGCCGCCGATCAGGCGGGGCTGCGGGCGGGCGATGTCGCTGTCACGGTCGGCGCCGAGCCGGCCGAGCCGGATCACGCCCTCGATCTCCACCGCCACCCGCAGGTCCCAGATGCCGGACGCGAGCGCGGCCACGTCCACCCGCGCGGTGAACTCGCCGCCCTTGCGCTCGGCCGGCAGCACCAGCTCGACGTCCGGATCGTGGCGGGCGCGCAGCACCACGGCCAGGCCGTCGTCCCTGGTGATGCCGTCGAGTCTGGCCGCGCCCGTCACCACCAGGCAGTCGCCGTCCCAGCGCAGCCCGGTCAGCCTCCTGCGCACGGTGGCGCTCTCGATGCGGGCCAGACGCACCAGGCGGTCGATGTCGTCGAGCGCGCCCGCCCGCTGCCGGTCGATGGTGTTGAGGCGTTCGTGCACGCCGGGGGTGTACCACTCGTCGCACAGGGCCGCGACCTCGCGCGCGATGTCCTTGCGCCGTACGTCGTCGCTCTCCAGGAACACGGTGCCGAGCTGGGTGAACACGTCGAGCCTGAAGTGCCTGCGGAGCAGGTGGTCGCGCAGCGGGCCCGGCTCGACGTGCCGGGCCATGACCTCGATCGGGCCCCTGATCATGGCCAGCCAGGCCAGCGGGTCCCTGCTGCCCGGCTGCTGCATGATGCTGCTGCCGTCGGACCTGGACACGAGGTGGTAGCAGTCGTAGTCGGCCACCACGGAGACCGCCTCGGCGTGGCAGTAGGCGTGGGCGGTGAACAGGAGGTCCTCCCCGACCAGCATGCCCTCGCCGAACCTGATGCGGTGGCGTTCGAGCAGCTCGCGCCGGAACAGCTTGAAGCAGCTCAGGCTGTTGTAGACGTTGCTGTCGCCGAGCCCCACCCGTTCCGCGCCCTGCTGGAACATCGACGCCGGCGCCCGCCTGCCGTGGCCCACGATCTTGCCCAGCACGATGTCGGTGCCGTTGCCGTCGGCGGCGGCGACCATCCGTTCCAGCGCCTCGGGGCCGAGGTGGTCGTCGGCGTCGCAGAAGAAGACGTACCGGCCGGTCGCGTGCTCGATCCCGACGTTGCGCGGCCGGCCCGCGCCGCCGCTGGCCTCGATGTGGATGACCTTGACGCTCTCGGGGTGATATTCGGCGTAGAGGTCGAGCAGTTCGCCGCTGCCGTCGGTGGAGCCGTCGTCGACGACGACGATCTCCTTGCGCACCCGCTGGACGAGCGCGGACGTGAGACACCGGTCGAGATAGGCCCGGCAGTTGTGTACGGGGATGACGACACTGACGTCCACCGCGTCGCCCTCGCTCCCTGTCGCCGCCATCGCCCACCACTCCAGAGTCACGTCGCGCTGTCGGTCCGTTTCAGTATGTGACCAACGCCGAGCCCGTGCGGGCAGATCGGACGTCTTCCTCCGGCGGCTTTTCCCCACACCGGCAAAACACGGCATTCTGCAGATAAGCGGAGCCATCGGCTGGCAAATAGTTGATACTTGCCGCACCGAACGAGTTTCAGGGGTGATGATTTTCTACCTGGGAGAAGAAACACAACCGCTGGGAGCGTTCAGTTCCTACCGTGAGCCGCCGGTGATCCGCGGGGCCGGGTTGCGCGTCTACAGTTAGGCAACCTTGACCAGGAGGTGGCGTGAAATGGGATCCGATCTCCGCGAGGAAACGGCCGACGGTCCGGCCGTGCGAAGCGCTGAGCTGATCATCGCGTCGGCGCGTCTGACGGAGTTGTGCGAGTGCGCCGCACTGCTGCGCCGTACGAGAGCCAGGTCGGAAGAGATCGTGGACGAGGCTCGCGCCCTGCTGGAGGAGGCCAGACGGGACGGCGACCTCGCACGGGTCGTCCTGCTGCGGGAGCAGTTTGAGCTGGCACGGGCGAAGTACGCCCAGGTGCTGGACGCGTACATGCGGATCCTGCAACGGATCACCGAGGAGCGGCAGGAGATCATCGAGGGCCAGATGGACCGCGGCCGGATCTCAGGCTTGTCAGGAGTGGCCTGACGGAGTTAGTGTCAGGCCATGCCTGACTGGAAGGACAACCTCCACTGCTCGTTCTGTCACAAGAACAGCGGGGACGTGAACAAACTCATCGCCGGCCCTGGTGTGCATATTTGCGACCAGTGCGTCGGTCTGTGCAACGAAATCCTGGAACAGGAACGACTCGCGGAATCGACCGAGCCCCGCCTTCCCATGTGGGAGAGCATGACAGAAGAGCAAATTCTCGAACATCTGCCGAAAATCGCCACGGTACAGGCGCAGGTGGATGACAATCTGCGCGACTGGGTGGCGCACCTCCGCACCCGTGACGTCAGCTGGGAGCGCATCGGGGCGTCGCTGAACATGACGCGGCAGTCGGCGTGGGAGCGATTCAGGAGCGAGGCGTGAACCTTTGTGACATGTGAGGCGTCTCATCTTCAGGGAGGCCCCACATGCGCGTCCTGGAAGGTCTCGCGGCGCCCGAGCTCGACCGGCTCCACCTGGAGCTGGTCCTGATCCTGGCGCTGCACGAGGAGGCGGAACGGCTGGCCGCCGAATGAACGGGCTCCAGCTCCCCGGGCCTGGCCCCGGGGAGCTGGAGCAGGGGGCCGGCCGGTAGATTGCCGCTCATGCTGCGCTGCGCCGTGCTCGACGACTACCAGGATGTGGCACTCGGACTCGCCGACTGGTCCCGGGTGCGGGCCAGAAGCCTGCGCGAGCACCTCGCCGACGCGGACGACCTCGTCGCCGCCATCCACGACTGCGAGATCGTGGTCGCCATGCGCGAGCGCACGCCGTTCACCGCCGAGCTGTTCGCCCGGCTGCCCAACCTGCGCCTGCTCATCACCTCCGGCATGCGCAACGCCTCCATCGACCTGGCGGCCGCACGCGAGCACGGCGTCACGGTCTGCGGCACGGGCGGCAGCGCGACGCCGACGGTCGAGCTGACCTGGGCGCTGATCCACGGCCTGACCCGCCACCTGCCGGCCGAGGCCGGCGCCCTGCGCTCCGGCGGCCCGTGGCAGAGCACGCTCGGCACCGACCTGCACGGCCGGACGCTCGGGCTGCTCGGCCTGGGCCGGATCGGGTCCCGCGTGGCGGCGGTCGGGCGGGCTTTCGGCATGGACGTCCTGGCCTGGAGCCGGAACCTGACCCAGGAACGGGCCGAGTCGGCCGGCGCGCGCCTGGCCCCCGGCCTCGACGCGGTGCTGTCCGCCGCCGACGTCGTCTCCATCCACCTCGTGCTCGGCGACCGGACGCGGGGGCTGGTCGGGGCGCGGGAGCTGGCGCTGATGAAGCCGACGGCCTACCTGGTCAACACCTCGCGGGCGGCGATCGTCGATCAGGACGCGCTCGCGTCCGCGCTGCGGGAGGGGCGGATCGCCGGCGCGGGGCTGGACGTGTTCGAGGTGGAGCCGCTGCCGGACGGGCACGAGTTCCGCCGGCTGCCGAACGTGCTGGCCACGCCGCATCTGGGCTATGTGACGGAGGCGAACTACACGACGTACTTCCGCGAGGCCGTCGAGGACATCGACGCCTTCGCCGCCGGCACCCCGATCCGGCTGCTCACCTGACCTCAGCCGGTTTTGGTCCTGGCCCTGAACGCGGCCGTCTTCACCCGGTTCTGGCAGGCGGTCGAGCAGAAGCGGCGGGTGCCGTTGCGTGAGACGTCCACGTAGACGCGGTCGCAGTGGGGCGCCGTGCAGACGCCGAGCCGGTCGCCGAACTCGCTGCCCAGCACGATCGCCAGGCCCGTCGCGCAACTGGCCGCCCACTCGCCCGCCCTGGTGCCGCCGCTGCCGTGGAAGTGCAGGTGCCACGGCTCGCCGTCGTGCCGGTCGAGCCTCGGCCTGGCGTGGAACTCCTCCAGCAACGCGTTCACCCGCCTCGCCGCGCTGTCGGCATCGTCGTTCGCGACCGCGGTGAAGACGGCGCGCAGCCGGGCGGCGACCGCGGCCAGCTCGTCGCCGTCCTCCTCGCCGAGCTCGCGGTAGTCGGGATAGACGGTACGCAGGCCCGCGGTGGCCGCGGCGCCGGCGTCGGCAGGCTCGGGGAAGGCCCGCCCTCGCCGCTCGCCCGGGGTCAGCGCGTTGACGAGCGCCACCGCGACCCGCACCACCGCATCCGTGTGACTGTTGTAATCCAATTGACCGGTTACACCTTCGCGTCGTAGTTTGTAACTGCCCAAATCTTAGACGACAGTTACAAGGAGACGTTCTCGTGCTCACTCACGATGCCGCGGTCGAGTGGATGACGCGCTGGGACCGCCAGCAGGAGGGCTACCTGCCCGACCGCGAAGAGCGCTTCACCACGCTGATCGACGCCGTGGAGGCTCTGGGCCGGCCCGACCCGCTGGTGCTCGACCTCGGTTGCGGTCCAGGATCGCTGGCGGCCCGGCTGGTCGAGCGGCTGCCAGGGGCCGAGGTCGTCTGCGTCGACGCCGATCCGCTGCTGCTCGGGCTCGGGCGGGCCGCGTACCCGTACCTCAGGTTCGTCTCCGCGGACCTGCGTACCGGCGGATGGACGGGATGCCTGGGGCTGGCACGCCCGGTGGACGCGGCGGTGAGCACGACGGCGCTGCACTGGATCTCCGAGCAGGACCTCAAGGCCGTGTACGCCGAGCTGGCGACGGTGCTGCGGCCCGGCGGCCTGCTGCTCAACGGCGACCACATGGACACCGAGGAGGTCACGCCCGCGCTCTCACGGCTGGAGCACGCACTGCACGAGCGCGAGGCCGAGCGGCAGTTCGGCGCCGACCGGCCGGAGGACTGGCGGGCCTGGTGGGACGCGGTCGAGGCCGACCCGGCCTTCGCCGACCTCAACCGCGAGCGCACCACGGCCGGGGCCGACCACCACGGCTCGGAGTCCCGCCTGCTGTCGCACCACGTGGAGGCGCTGCGGGAGGCGGGGTTCGCGGAGGTCGGCACGCTGTGGCAGCGGGGGAACAACCGGCTGCTGTGCGCCGTGCGCTGACGCCGTCTTGGAGGGCAGGGTCGAGAACGCGCTCTCTCACTGTCGGGCGACACCGGGCTGCCCGTCCGGGGCGCCGCTCCCCCGCCTTTCCACAGCCGCGAATGATCACTTGATGGGCCCCGTGCAGTCCGCACGGGGCCCATCGGCGATCACAGCGGGGTCGTCAGGAGCGGGTCCACCGCTGGTTGTCGCTGCCCGCGCAGTCCCAGATCTGCAGCCGGGTGCCGTTGGCCGAGCTGGGCCCGGTCGCGTCGAGGCATCTGCCGGACTGCGGGTTGACGATCTGGCCGGTGCCGGAGTTGAAGGTCCAGCGCTGCGCGCCGGTGCCGTTGCAGTCGTACAGCTGGATGGGGGTGCCGTTCGCGGTGCCGGCGGCGGTCACGTCCATGCACTTGCCCAGCGCCCGCACGGAGCCGTCGGAGTCCCATGACCAGCTCTGCGCGCCGGTGCCGTTGCAGTCCCAGAGCTGGATGGGGGTGCCGTTGGCGGTGGCGGCGCCGGCGACGTCCACGCACTTGCCGCCGTACCCGCTGATCCGGCCTCCGCCGCCGGTGGTGGGCGGGGCGTAGACGCGGACGTAGTCGACGGTCAGGGTCTGCGGGAACGTGGTGCTGCCGTCGGGGTAGCCGGGCCAGTTGCCGCCGACGGCCAGGTTCATGATCATGAAGAACGGGTGGTCGAAGACCCAGCGGTTGCCGCCCAGGTCGGCCGGGGTGCGGCGCTGGTACTCGTTGCCGTCCACGTACCAGATGATCAGGTTGGGCGACCAGTCGACGGCGAACGTGTGGAACGCGTCCGCGAACGCGCCGCCGATGGTGTAACCGGCGCCGATGCCACCGCCCCCGCTGTAGCCGGGGCCGTGGATGGTGCCGTGGACGGTGTTCGGCTCGCGGCCGATGTTCTCCATGATGTCGATCTCGCCGTTGTCGGGCCAGGTCGGGCCGCCGAGCATCCAGAAGGCCGGCCAGATGCCCTGCCCGCGCGGCAGCTTCATGCGCGCCTCGAACCGCCCGTACGCGCGGGTGAAGGTGTCACGGGTGAGCAGGCGGGCGGAGGTGTACTGGCAGGTGCCGTACCAGCACTGGAAATTGGCCGGGTTCTCACGGCGGGCGGTGATCACCAGGTTGCCGCTGCCGTCTTTGGCGGCGTTGCGGGTGGTGTCGGTGTAGTACTGGTGCTCGTTGTTGCCCCAGCCGCCACCGCCGGTGTCGAAGCGCCACTTCGACTGGTCGACCCCGCTGCCTGCGGCTCCGTCGAACTCGTCGGACCAGACGAGCGGGCCGGGGGCGGGTGCGGCGCTGGCGGTGCCGGTCATGGGTGCGACCAGCGCGACGACCGCGGCGAGAGCGGCGCCGATGGCTAACAACGTTCTGGAACGGGGGGTGCGTGCCATGGGGGGTTACCTCATCCGATCCACGGGGGTGAGTTTACGGAAACCTTGCGGCACGTCGAGCGGTGCTGTCAAGAGAGCGCTCTCTCGAATTTCGCGGGCATTTCTCCGGTCCTGGTGCCTTGGTTGCCGCCCCGCCGAATTCAGCCCTGCTTCTCGGCCGAAACCCCCGCCCCGGCTTTCACCTTCTCGGCCTCGGAAGCCTCGGCCGGCTCAGCAGGCTCGGCCGGCTCAGCAGGCTCGGCCGGCTCAGCAGGCTCGGCCGGTTTGGCCGGCTTGGCTGGTGTGGCCGGCTTGGCTGGTTTGGCGGCCACCGGCGGAGCTTCGGCGGCCTCATCGGCGCCGGCGACTGGACGAGCCCTGACCGCCCCGAGCTCCACCGGTCGTGCACCCGTCACCTCGATCTCCACCGGGACGGATCCGAACACGATCCCGTCGCCCTCCCGCGGCCCCAGCTCCCGCCGCACCTGCCCCCGCAGCTGCTCGCCCAGGATGACCATGGTCGCGTAGTCGCCGTTCTCCGCCGCCACCCGCCAGCTCTCGGCCAGCTCACGCAAGCCGGCGCTGCCGAAGACCTGCACCCCGACGACCGCCTCGACGCCCATCCGGGCACGCTGCTTCTCGGGCCAGGTCTGCTCCAGCTCGGCCAGCTTCCGATCCTCACCGTCCCGCGCGTATCGCTGACGCCGCAGCTCCAGCTCGACGACCTTCAGGACCTCCAGGTACGCGTCCCGCCGCTCCTTGAGCCGCCAGACCCGCGCCTCCTCGTCCTTGGCCGCACCGACCATCCGCTCCGCGTGCGCCCGCCCCTGCGCACCCGCGAACCAGGTGAAGAACACACCGACCGCACCGGCCCCGCCCACGATGACGGGTGCCACCCATTCCCAAGCCACGACAGCGATTGTCTCGCGCTCACGCCCTCCGGCGCCGGAAAACGATCACTATCGCCCTCGATGCCGCCGCAACACCGCCCTGGCCAGCTCGGCCGGGGTCCCCGTACTGGTGTCGACCGTCATGTCATAGCGGGCGCCGTGACCGTGCACCGTACGCAGGTGCCCCCGCCCGAGCCCCTTCACCCCGCGCCGCCGGGTCGCCTCCCGCTCCTCAACCACCGCCAGCGGGCACATCACGCCGACCCACAGCACGTCCAGCCCGTCCAGCGCCTTGCTCCACACCGGCAGCAGGTCGGGAGTCAGCAACATCTCGTCGATGACCACGTCGTCACCCCCGCGGGCGAAGGCGGCGGCCGCGACACACCCCGACTCCAGCATCCGCCGCCCGACCGGCCCGTGACGCACCACCACGAAAGGCGTGCCGTCCTCGTCCGTGCCGGTCCTGTCATACCAGAACCCCACCCGGCTGAGCGGCCCGTCGAACCCACCACCCCACTTCGGCGGCACGAGCTGAAACAGGGTGTCGATGCCCCAATGGACGAACGGGGTGTCACTCTCCTCCTGAATCGCCTGAGCCAGCGAGGTCTTGCCCGAACTCGACGTCCCGTTCAAGAAGACGACCCGCCCGAAACCGCCGTTTCTCACCATTCCGCCTTTCCCACAGCACCACCGTCGCCCCTGTGTCCGCTTGTGGACACAGGAATCGCATCGCCAACGCCAACCACATCGGCTTTTGGAACGTCCCAATCCTCATCCAGGCATGACGCCGAACGGAGAGGCTTCGATGACGCAGCCATACGGGCACGACCCCTACGAACAGCAGCCACCTTCTCAGCCCTACCAGACTTACCCGTCCGGATATGGCTACCCGCCTCCTCCTCCACCCAGAAGGAAGAGCAGCGCCCCCGTGGTGCTGGTCGTCATCGGCGCGTTCGTCCTGCTCCTGTTCGGCGGTTGCGCCGCCATCGTCGCGGCGATCGGCAGCGCCGGTGACACCTCTCGGGTGACCACCGGGCGGATCGCCGAGTCGGACGCCCCCGCCGGCGAGCCCACCGCCCGGCCGAAGAAGCGGGAGAAGCAGGCGGGTGTCGGGACCGCGGTTCGCGACGGCGAGTTCTCCTTCACCGTCACCAAAATGGAGAAGCGGGCTCGGGTCGGCGGCGCCTTCCTCAGCAAGGACGCCCAAGGCGTTTTCCTGCTCGTCCACATCACGGTCGAGAACATCGGCGACGAAGCGCAGGCTTTCACCGGATCGGCGCAGAAGCTCTACGACGCGAAGGGCCGGGAATTCGAGGCGTCAGCGGAGGCGGCCATCTATCTGCAGGACTCCAAGAGCCTGTACGAGAAGATCAATCCCGGCAATTCCGTGAAGGGCGTCGTCCTGTTCGACATCCCGAAGAACATCGACCCGGCCGCCATCGAGCTGCACGACTCGATCTTCTCCAACGGTGTCAAGGTGAAGCTCTGACAGCGAGCCCGACTGCGTCATCCCGGCGTCCTCGCCCAGGCTCCGTACAGGCACGGCCCGACCACCACCCCCTGCTCGGCGTGGACCTCGGCGAGCAGGCGTTCGGTCAGGGTGTCCGGGTCGACCTCGGCCGCGGTGGCGATGCCGGCGCGTTCCATCAGCGGCAGGGCGACGCGTGCGATGTTGGCCCAGCCGAAGGCCGGTGCGCGCTCGCCCCCGCCGACCGCCGCCTCCATGCTCATCTCCGGGTCCGGCAGCCCGGCGGCGCGGAACGTGGCGAACAGCGACGGGCCCATCCGCGGGTCGGCGCCAATGCCCTGCAACACGCCGACGATCCAGGACCTGAGCTGCCGCCACGTGGGCCCGTCCACGCTCGACCACATGTAGGTCAGGTCGGCTTCGTGCACGCAGATCAGGCCGCCCGGGCGCAACAGCGACGCGGCGTTCCGCAGCGCGCCCGCCGGATCGGCGAGGTACATGAGCACCAGGCGCCCGACCACCGCGTCGAACTCGCCGTCGAGGCCGGTCAGCGCCTCGATGTCGCCCACGCGGAACTCCACGTTGCCCTGCCCGCCGGCCGCGGCCAGCCGGGCCGCGCGGCGCACCGCGTCCGGATCACGGTCGACGCCGACGACACTGCCCTCGGGCCCGACGAACTCGGCGGCGAGGCGCGACACGTTCCCCACTCCGCTGCCGAGATCGAGCACCCGCAGCCCCGGCGCCAGCCCGGCCGCGGCGAACAGCCGCCGGGTCAGCGGATCGAACAGCTCGCCCTGAGCCAGCAGCCGCTCCTCCTCGGCCTGCTGGTATTCCGTGAAGTATTCACGTCGTCCCATGCGACCCCCCTGAGTTTCGCTGGACGAGCACGTCGTACGACGCCGACAGTGATCTGCCATCGACGCCGAACTCTTCGTCAATACCCCTGTAATCCTGTCACAACGGCAGCAGGTGCTCCATCGCGACGTCGTACCGTTCGACCAGCCGCTGGGCGATCAGCGAGCGGTGGCACGCCTCGGCGTCACGTTCGACGCAGAGCAGCGCCGCGCTCCCGCCGCCCGGCGGCGCGGCCACGATCGGCGTGAGGTCGGCGCGGTCGAGGATCTCCTCGGTGTAGCGGCGGGTGTACGCGGAGAACGCGTCAGGCCACGGCGGTGCCCTCAAGCTCCACCATCAGGTCGGGGATCGCCAGCCGCGTCACCCCGAGCATCGTGGTGGCCGGCGCCACCCCGGCGGCCCCCAACCGCGCAGCCAGCACACCGTAGTGCTGGAAGAGCCGGTCGACGTCGGTGGTGTAGACGTTGAGCCGGACCAGGTTCGCGAGCGACATGCCCGCCTCCCCCAGCACGGCCTCCAGGTTGTCGAGGCTCAGCGCCAGTTGCGCCGCCATGTCGCCGGCGTGCTCGGGCTTGCCGTCGCCGCTCATCGCGGTCTGCCCGGCGCAGTACAACGTCCGGGTGTGCCCCGAGACGAGCTCACCCTGGTCGTAGCCCAGCTCCGTCGACCACGCCCACGGGTTGACCGCCGTCCGCTCCATCAGCTGCTCCATTCGATCATGGGGCCGGTACGTCTTCCGGCCTGCGGTGATCAGCCTCCCGGAGAATCACGACATCCTTTGTCGTGTATGCGAATAGAGTTTCCGTATGCGCGCCGACCGGCTGGTCTCGCTGGTCTTGCTGCTGCGGCAGCACGGCCGGCTGTCCGCGGCGACGCTGGCCCGCGAGCTCGAAGTGTCCACCCGCACGGTGCTGCGCGACATCGAGGCGCTGTCCGCGGCCGGCGTCCCGGTCTACGCCGAACGCGGACGGCACGGCGGGTTCGCGTTGCTGCCCGGCTTCCGTACCGAGCTCACCGGCCTGAACCACGACGAGGCCCTCGCTCTGCTGGTCGCCGGGTCGCGGCGCGGCGCGCAGGCGTTCGGCCTCGGCTCGGCGCTCGCGTCGGCGATGCTCAAGGTGGTCGACGCGCTGCCCGACAGCTACCGCGACACCGCGGCCGGCGCGGCCGAACGGCTGCTCATCGACCCGGAGACCGACCTGCTGTCGCGCCGGCTGGTCTCCGAGGAGGCGCCCGGCGCCATCGCGGCCGAGGTCCTGCGCGCGGTGCTGGCCGGACACAAGCTGCGCATCCACTACGCGGCCGTGGACCAGGCTCCGCAGTGGCGCACGGTGGACCCGATCGGCCTGGTCACCGTACGCGATCGGAGCTATCTGCTGGCCATGAGGTCCGGCGCGGATCGTACCTACCGGCTGTCCCGCATCCTCGACGCCGAAGCACTCGCCGAGCCCGCGCAACGCCCGGACCGGGTCGACCTCGACCGGGCCTGGCAGGAGCGCAGCACCCGCTTCCGCACCGGCGGCGACCAGGTCACCGTAGGGGTGCGGCTGCACCCGGCGCGGCGGGAGGACCTGGTGGGCACCGCGCTGGCCGTACTCGCGGAAGAGACCGAGCCGGACGGGTGGCTGCGGCTGGAGGCGACCTTCCAGGATCCGAGGCACGCCGAGTGGGCGCTGTGGCAGCTCGGGACGAGCGCGGAAGCGCTGTCCCCGCAGTGGTTACGCGACTCCCTGCACAAACGCGCCACCGCCATCGCCACCCGCTACGGACCGCCGGCGTGATCATCCACACCTGTGCATACTGAAATCCGGGAGGGGGCGTTCATGACCACCAGGCCCATGAAGCGGCCGTACCGTGTCGCCGTCATCGGCGTGGGTGTCATCGGAGCCTGCGTGGGCTGGCACCTGTCCCGGCACGGCGCCCAGGTGACCCTCATCGATGCCGACCGCCCCGGCGAAGGCGTCACCGACTGGTCGTTCTCGTGGGTCAACGCCAGTAACAAGACCGCGCGCAGGTCGTACTTCGACCTGAACATCGCCGGCATGGCGGCCTACCGCGACCTCGCCACCGCCATCGGCCCCGACTCGTGGTGGCACCCGAGCGGCCACCTGCGCTGGACGGACGATGTCGCGGCGCAAGCGGAACTCCTGAGCACCGCCGGACGGCTGACCGACCTGGGCTACCGGGTCGAGATCTTCATGGGCTCCGAGGCCCGCCACCGCCTCGAACCCGCGCTCACGATCCCCGACGAGGCCCCGGTCGTCCTCTACCCCGACGAGGCCTGGGTGCACGGCCGCCACCTCGTCGGCCGCCTGGTCAGCAAGACGGACGCGGAACACCGCTTCGGCACCGCTGTCTCCGCCATCGGCACCGCGCCGGACGGAAGCATCCGTACCATCACCCTCTCGGACGGAACCCGCCTCGACGTCGACATCATCGTGAACGCGGCCGGCCCCGGCGCCGCCCACATCGCCGGCCTCCTCGGACGCCACCTCCCCATGCGCCACGAACCCGGCCTCGTCCTGCGAATCAGCAGCGCCCGGACCCCGATCCACCGGGTCGTCCACGCCCCTCACCTCGCCCTCCGCCCCGACGGCGACACGACGACGGTCCTGCACAGCGTCGAGCTGGACGCCCTCCTCGACGCCGGCGAAGACCCGGCGGCCCTCGCCCGGCAGCTCCATGAGGCGGCGCGGCACGTCGTACCCGGCCTCGGCGACTCCCGCGTCACGGGGTCACGCGTGGCCGAACGCCCCATCCCCGCCGACGGCTATCCCTCGGTCGGAACGGTGCCGTCCGTGCCGGGCTACTACGAGGCCGTCTCCCACAGCGGCATCACCCTCGGCCCGATCATCGGCCGCCTGCTCGCCACGGAGATCCTCAACGGCGAGAGAGCCGAGTCACTCGCGGACTTCCGCCCGGAACGCTTCCTTCTGTAACCGCCTGGACCAGCGCACACGTCAACGGTCAGGCACAAACGAGGCTGCCGGTCGGCGTAGCCGACACCGGCGACTGGATAATCTAGGCGGCCGACCACGAACAGGAACGCGTACATGAGACTGGACGATCACAACGCCGTCATCACCGCGGCCGGACGCGACTTCGGACGGGCTCTGGCCATCACCCTGGCCGGCCTCGGCGCCACGGTCTTCCTCTCCGCCCGGACGCTCGCCGCCGCCGAACGCACCCGGGACGACATCCGCGACCGAGGCGCCGGGAAGGCGTACGCGTTCGCCTGCGACCTGACCGACCCGGCCTCCATTCGCAGCTTCGCCCACCAGGTCGCCGCGCATACCGACCACATCGACGTCCTGGTCAACAACGGGGCGCGTTACCTCGAAGGCGAGGATCTGCTGGCCGTCTCCGACGAGGACGTCGCCGACACCCTGGCCTCCGGCGCCACCGGCACCGTCCTGGTCACCAAGAACTTCCTGCCCCTGCTCCTGCGCTCGGCCAAACCCGACATCATCACCATGATCTCCACCGCCGGGCTCCCAGGACACGCACGTTCCACCGCTCACGCCGCCTTCTACGGCGCCAAGAACGCTCAGGCGGGCTTCACCGAGATCCTCTCCAAGCGCCTCCGCCCGCAGGGGGTACGCGTGATCTCCCTCTATCCGCCCGACTTCGACAACGCGGACCCGCTCTCGCCCGGCTGGCACACTGCACCACGAGGTCCCGAAAACCCCCTCACCAGCGAATCTCTGATCAACTGCATCCTCTTCGCGATCGGCCAGCCGCGTGACTGCTTCATCAAGTCCTTCCACTTCGAAGAACCCGGCTGATTCGGCCCCCGCCCGGCCCGCAGGCGATATTCAGTAGACAGCGCCATGTCCGCTGAGTAGCTTCCGCGGATCTCGTTTCGCGCCCGTCCCAGAAGCCTGAATCGTGGCAGCAGCCCCGCCCCACGCCGCAAGCCGGGAGCGGCACCCCCTTTTTTGAGGAAGATGGTCCGTGACCGGCATTGTCCCGCTGCGCAGGAACGTGCCCGCGCCGGCGGCCACCGCGCTGCCGTGGGGGCGTGGTGGCCGATGGTCCCCTTGGTGTTCATCACGCTGTCGACTCCCTCTCTCAATGTGGTGCTGAACGTGGTGATCGCGCGGATGGTCCCGGACGAGATGCTCGGCCGGATGGGCGCGGTGCTGAGCATGGGCGGAACGGCGCTCAAGCCCTTCGGGCCTGTCCTCGGCGGAACGCTGGCCGCGGCCCTGGGCGGCGCGGCGGCGCTCGTCGTCCTGGGTGGGCTGCTCGGCGCGACCGCCGCCGCGGCGGCGCTCAGCCGGGAGCTGCGCCGCTTCACCGGGGAGACCGCCCCGGCCTGAGTCGACGCGGACGTGGTTCCGCGCGCCGTCCAGGCCGAGTGGCGCGATACCCGGCCAGTACGGATATTTCTGGTACGGCCCTCACCTGGGCTCTTTCCGACCGGCTGAGGCGGGCGAGAAGAACAAGACTGTTGTCCGCGAGATTTCTCCTGCACGGTTGTCGGCGTCCGGACCCCCACCCCAATCGACAGGAGTCCCAGCATGTCCGAAACGGTGCCGCTGCATCTCGCGGGCAACAACGCGCCGGTCGCCGACGAGGTGTCCCTGGAGCCGTCCAAGGTCGTCGGCGAGATCCCGGCCGAGTTGAACGGGCAGTTCTTCCGCAACGGGCCCAACCCGCGTACCGGCTGGTCGCCCCACTCCTTCGCGGGCGACGGCATGATCCACACCATCGCACTGGACGGCGGCAGGGCGCGCTGGTACCGCAACCGGTACGTACGCACGCCCCTGTACGAGCACCCCGGCGAGTCCCGCTTCGCCCTCGCCTTCGACGCGGAGAGCGGACGGATCGACTACCGGGTCACCACGGCCAACACCCACCTGATCGCGCACGCGGGCCGGCTCTTCGCCCTGGAGGAGGGCGGCTTCCCGTACGAGGTGACGCCGGACCTCGCCACGATCGGGCCGTACACGTTCGACGGAGCCCTGCGGACCCCGATGACCGCGCACCCTAAGACCTGCCCGAGCACGGGTGAGCTGCTGTTCTTCGGTTACCAGCTGCGCCCGCCGTACCTGACCTACTACCGCGCCTCGCCCACCGGCGAGGTGGTGCAGACGCGCACCGTGGACGTGCCGCGGGCGACGATGATGCACGACTTCGCCATCACCCGCCACCACGTGATCTTCATGGACCTCCCGGTCGTCTTCGACCGCGCCCAGGCCGCGGCGGGCGGGCCACCGTGGCGCTGGGACGACGCCCACGGCGCCCGGTTCGGCGTGCTGGCGCGCACGGCCGGCGACGACGCGCCCGTACGCTGGTTCGACGTCGAACCGTGCTATGTGTGGCACACCATGAACGCGTTCGAGGACCCGGCGGCCGGCACGATCACCGTCACCGGCACCCGAGTCCCCACGCTGTGGCGCGGCGGCGCCGGCGACCTGGAGGGCGGGCTCCCGGTCGCGTACCGCTGGACGCTGCACCTGCGCTCGGGCACCGTCACCGAGGCGCCGCTCGACGACGCGCCCAGCGAATATCCCCGGGTGGCCGACGCGACGCTCGGGCTCCCGCACCGGTACGGCTACACGACGAGCTTCTCCCTGGACGCCGAACCCGAACGTTCGGAGATCTACGCCTACGACCTCACCGGCGAACGGACGGCGCACCGCTTCCCTGTGGGCCACACCTGCGGCGAGGCCGTCTTCGTCCCCCAGGCCGCCGGGCCGGGGGAGAACACCGGCTATTTACTGACATTCGCCCACGACCGCGGCACCGGCACCGGCTACCTGGCCATCCTGGACGCCACCGACCTGCCCGCGCGGCCGCTCGCCGAGGTTCATGTCCCGGTACGCATTCCGGCCGGCTTTCACGGCAACTGGCTCCCGTCCTGAGCGTCAGGGAGTATCCGGCGAGTATGCCGACTTGCTTACCTTGACCCTGTCGCTGCTGCTCAAGCGCCGTTGTCGCCTCCCAGCGGTACGACCGCGTGGGTGCTCCACCGATACACCCACTCCGGCTCAAGAACCCGGTTCTGAACGATCAACGTGACCCGATCGACGTTCACCCGAACCGGCTCCGCATCGACGCCGCCCAGCGCCTCCACGTAGGGCCGCGCCGGCCCCGGCGTGTTGACGTAAGTCAGGCTCACGTGCGGATGGAACCCACCGACCTGCTCGGCCGCCGTAGGCGCTTCGCCGGTCACCTCGGCGATGCCCTTCCTGATCTCACCCCAGATCTCGCGCAGCGGCTCCACCGGCGTGGGCGCCAGAACGACGCCCTCGTCCATGACTGCCGGCCGGTCGAAGGTGAGTTCCACCGGCGCGAGCCTGCCCAGCCGTACGGCCACAGCCTGGATGACCTGGTCAAGGGTCTCGTCGGCGACCTCGTCCACCCAGCCGACACTCTGCACGGTGAGGTGCAGCCATCGGACCGGCACCGGGTTGTGCCCGCCGACCGCCGTCAGCGCCTGCTGGTACCGCTCGGCGAGGCGGTGCAGTTGCGGCGCGCCCTCGAAGGTCAGATGCCAGGTGTAGACCAGACGCCCCGGCCACCACCCCTCCCGTGGCCACCAGTGGGAGCGAACCTCGTCACGTATGGTCATCGACCTGCCTCATCTCTGGGGGAGCGACGTCAGTCGCCCTGGTGGACATCAGTGATCGTCACCTCGGTCTGCGAGCGTTCCTCCCCCTGAAGTACGGCGCCACAGAGATCATTGTGAGCCAGGCTCCGCCCTCGCCGGCTGAACCGGCCGAAAGTATTGTCGCGGGCGCAGCGGACCCTGCTTTCGACCGGTGCCGTCCACCAGGGTGACCTCGCAAGATAAGGCCCCATGCCACACGAAGAACTCCCCTGGGAATCACCTCCCGAGGAGCCGGCCGGCCACCGCCTCCCCCACAACCGGCCCACCGTCTCCTCCGATCCGCCTCAGACCCCCGCACGCGCGTCCGGCCGGCCCCGGACCACCACACCCTCCTCCAGCCGACCTCGAATCATCGCGCTCGACGTACTGCGTGGATTCGCGCTGTGCGAGATCCTGCTCGCCAACATCCAGCTCATGGCCACCGGCACCTCCGCCGTCGTCGTACAGCCCATGGGCGACTGGGACCCCTGGCTCGGACTGCCGATCTTCTCCCTGCTGTTCGGCATCGGCTTCGCACTGCTGCTGGACTCCGCCACGCGCCGCGTCCCCCGACCCCGGCTGGTCCTGCTACGCCGACTCGGGGCGCTGCTCGCGGTCGGCCTCGTCCACATGCTGCTCTGGCCAGGCGAAATCCTGACCGACTACGCCGTCGTCGGCATGCTGGTACTGCTGCCCTCGACCTGGCTGCCACGGTGGGCCATGGCCTGCCTCGCCGCCGCACTCATCCCGGCGGCGCTGATCTTCGGCGGCGGCGGCCCCCTGCTGATCGCCGGGCTGTTCCTGCTGGGCTCCGCACTGGTCCGCTACGGGGTGATCGAGCGCATCGAACGGTCCACCCGAGGCCCGATCCTGCTGGGCCTCCTCTTCGCCGCAGGACTGGCCTCTGCCCTGTGGGTCCAGGCCGGCATGCGGGCCGTGAGTGCCACGACGTACCTGCCCTCCGTGTCCAGCCTCGCCGACCTGCTGCTCGTCGGCGTGTACGTATGCGTCGTGCTGATCCTGCTCAGAACACCGCTACGACCGGCGCTGCGCTTCCTCTTCGCACCACTGGGCCAGATGGCGCTGACCAATTACCTGACCTCCACACTCCTCGTGCTGGCGGCCGGTCACATCCTGGGCCTGCCGATCGGACAGTCATTGACGACGGCGTACTGGACCGCGGCAGCCATCCTCACGACCCAATGGCTGTTCTGCACCCTTTGGCTGCGCCGCTACCGCCAGGGCCCGATCGAGTGGCTCTGGCGCTGGGCCACCTGGACCCACCGCCCACCCCTCAGCCGAGCCAAGCCGTCATGAACGCCGCCGTTCCGACAACTCCCGCTGAACCGCAGGCACAAACCCGCCCCGGGCCTTCTCATCAACGGCCAGCTCCGCCCAGTCATCCACCGGGCCATGCGAGTCGACAACCAGCACCGGAACGGCACCATCGAGATAACCGAGCTCCGCGCGAGGAATGTAGAGCGGCACCCGGCGAGTATCCCACCACCACCCTGCCCGTCACGATCATCACACCGCTGTATGCGGGCCGTTCGTACATGGGCCGACTGCGCAGGCAAAAGCGATCGATTCCCGCGGCTGCCCACTGCGGCCCCGCGCCGACAGGCCTGCCGATCTCCAGCGGCAGGTGAACGGATCTGGTTGCGGGATCTAGATACTCATACTTCGAAGCTCACGTGATCACTGTCGGCGAGCAGGGCGTTCACCTTGACGCAGTGACCCAGATCTCCCCGAACGACTCTGCGTAACGGCCTCCATCATCGCTGAGCCGCCCCAATCGGCTACGCAGCGCTGCCTCCCCATCAATCCGCCGGGCTCTCAGCTGTCACCCCTGTGACGATCAACCGGACCCCTGTGACCAGCGCAGCGGGAAGGACGAAGAAGAGCCAGACTCCCCACCCCTCCCGATCCACCACCCGGGCAATCACGAGCGTCACGACCAAGGCGACGAGGGCGAGCGACAAGTAGACAACCTTGCGTCGCGGGCTGGGTGACCACACAAAGAGCGACGCACCCACGACAATGACCGGTATCGCGTACCAGAGGATCATGGCGAGCAACACGCTGAGCTCCTCGACTCTCACGAGCACCGGCTGTGCGGTGCCTGCCCGGAGGGTCTCACAGCCAAGCCGGGCGGACCTCGCTCGGCTCACCCAGGTTGTCGCCTGTGAAACAGCGTTCGCCCTCCTCCACAGCTTTACCGCCTACGACCGCGATCACGAGGCGCCCGCAGACACGCCTGGCCGGCGCCTCATGCAAACCACGCCGTCAGGCGAACTCACCGGCAGAGCCCTGCAGAGCCTTCATGAGAGCCTGCTCACCATGAACCCCTCAGGCCGCGACGGGCAGGACCCCTTCAGTTGATTAATCCCAGTTGCAGTTCGAAAGGCCCTCTCCCAATCGCGGGAAAGGGCCTTGGTGGCTCCTGAATCCAGATGGACGCCACTTCCTCTACCGGCCTGTACTCGGTGGCAGTGGCCCGCAGGAGAACTCACCTGCAACACGTAGCGAGCACACTCATGGATGGCGGTCGGCAACGACAACCATCTCTGGGTCGCTCCTCAGAGTCCCGTCGATCCACTCATCCCCGGGGCGGATCTGGTGGAAGCGGAACACGACACAGGAGTCGTTCGCGCTGATGACGCATCGGACGGGCACCGGCTCCGGCGATGCTCGGATGAGAGCGAACACGCTGTCGGCCACGACAAGGCCGAGCCGGAGCACCAGGACCTAATCTTCGCGACTGATCTGAGGCTGTCCATCGAGGTTCTCCACCCGTATCGGCGCGTAGTCCTCCAGGTGGAAGGCGTTGACGTTCCACTCGTAGCCGGACAGATCCTGCCAGCCCATCTTGGCGATCGCCGCTGAAGGGGAAGCCGGCGCGCCCACCCATTGGCCGACGTGCTCGGTGAATATCCAGGCACCCTCGTCGTAGGTGAGCCCCCGGGCGAACTTGTCACGGAGACCCTGGCTCAGGCTGGGAACGGCGGGCGGCGGATCGACGCTTGCCAGCGGTCGATGCGCGGATGCCGCCGCCTCGTTCATCCGAAGAGTGAGCACCCGGGCACGGTACCGACCGCGACGTCAGGCCACCAGCATGAAAGATAGGAAGATCATCCGCGTATACCGAGCCTCCTGGCAGCCACCCGGACCAGACTTCCACCGGCAAGCGCCGACGAGCTCACGAACGCCAAGATCCACCGACAAGTCACGGCTTCCTTCTCCTGCTCTGCTACGCGCACGAGAAATTCTCACTCGCCGCCGACAACATCAAGAAGCGTTAGCCTGCGAATGTGATCGATGGCGTTGGCGGGCAAGTCCTTGACGGACGCTTCGAACTGGTGGAGCGGCTGGGCAGCGGCGGGATGGGCACCGTGTGGCGCGCGCGTGACCTGGCGCTGCATCGCGAGGTCGCGGTCAAGCAGGTCAGCCCCCTGGCTCCTGAGCCCGTCCAGGACGCGGAGGCTTTCCGGGTGTTGCGGGAGCGAGTGCTTCGGGAGGCCCGCGCGCTGGCGCGCATCAGCGACCCGCACGTGGTGACCATCCATCACATCGTCGAGGAGGGTACGGGTTCCTACCCCTGGCTGGTGATGGAACTGGTGCCCGGCGGCAGCCTGGCGGACCGGCTGGAGAAAAGGACGCGGCTGGAGCCACAGGAGGCCGCCCGCATCGGCCGCCAGGTCCTTTCCGCGCTGCGTACCGCGCACGCCGCAGGCATCTGCCATCGCGACGTGAAGCCCGCCAACGTGCTGCTGCGCCCTGACGGCAGCGCGGTCCTCACCGACTTCGGCATCGCCGCCCTCCAGCGAACCGGCTCCGCCGACACCGCGGCCCGGTCCGTGCCGCTGACCGCGACCGGCGAGCTCATCGGCACGCCCGAGTATCTCGCCCCAGAACGCATCCGAGGCAGCGACGACGTCCCCGCCTCGGATCTGTGGTCGCTGGGCATCATGCTGTACGTCTGCGTGGAGGGCCACAGCCCGATGCGCCGGCCGACCGCACTGGCCACCATGGCGGCGGTCATCGACGGCGTGGTGCCACCGCCGGTCCAGGCCGGCGCTCTGGCCCCCGTACTGCGAGAGCTCCTCGTAGCCGATCCGGCGGCACGGCCCACGGCCGAGCGGCTCGACGCGATGCTGGCCCCCATTGCGGACGGCAGCACGGCCCGGACCCGCCTACTACCTGAACCGGACCGGCCCACGCCACTCGCCATCACGAAACCGGAAGCTCACCCCCCGCCCACACCTCCCCGCCGTAAGCGCGCCTGGCTCGCCGCCGGAGCCGCAGCCCTGACCACGGCGCTGATCGCGACCACGATCTACTTCGTGAACGATTCGCAGAAGGCATCGACCGGCGATCACAAACCCACTGCCCAGAACAAGCTCGGCCTCCTGAAACCCGGCACCCTCAAAGTCGCTGTATACGATGGCACCGCCGTCGACCAGCCGGGCATCTATTCCGCTGACGACGGTTCCAACGGCGCCAACCCACGCGGCCTCGACCCGGACCTGGCCCTCGCCATCAGTGACCGGCTCGGCCTGAAGGTAGAGGTCGAAAGAGTCTCGACGCCAAGCCAGATGATCGACGGAGTGCTGGAGACCGAACAGTTCGATGTGGCCCTGCCGAGCACGGGCACATTTTCCGCCGGGCAAGCCGAGAAACTCGCCCTCATCCACTACTTCGACATCGGATTCGCGGTCTACGCGACGTGGAAGACCGCTCAGCGCATCCGTTCCAAAGCCGACCTCTGTGGCTTGAGCCTCTCGATGGGCAGCTATGAGGACCTGGTGGAGAAGACGAGTTACGAAAAGTGCGGCCCGAATCCCATCAAGCCGGCCAGGAGAAACGGCAGGCTGGACGCATATGTCACCAGCCTTCCCTGGGCCGTCGACCGCGCGCGGGACTCCAAGGGCGAGCTCCATCTCTCGAAAGCCGATCTGACCGAGGACGTCCCCCTTGTCATGGCCGTCGACAGCGCCAAACCCGCGCTACGCGACGCGATCGTGAAAGCGCTCAACACCCTGATCAAGAACGGCGAGTACGGCGAGATGCTCGCCGATCGAGGCCTGCAGGACGGCGCCGTCACCGCGGCCCGAATCCTCCGCAGCGTCCCCTAAGACCCCGTGTCGAGTCGTGATCAAGAAGCGGTTGTCGTGAGGTCCTTGAGCCAGATCACCGAGGCGCGCAGGTGGGCCCGTGAGGTAGCCGTCCGGGGTCTTGTCAGCCCTGGGAGTCGAACTCCTGACCTTCGTTTACATGGGCAGGGCAGAAAGCCCGTCCATACGCTGCTGGCCGCTCAGGCAGTGAACGTGAACAGTCGGCATGTGGCCGGTAAGACGGCGTTGCCATAGGCGCTGCTGCACACCGAAGGAATGCGTCCCTAGCACCGAATCGCCCCTTGCACCGTAGAGCAATCGAGCCGCATGAACACAAGCTGGACCTTCCTCATCATGAGTCAGCCGCTGGTCATCCGAAGGTCGCCGGCCCAACTCTCCGCAACCACAGTCCCCGAATCGAACACGAACTCAGTTCCCACCCGCTCGGTGCCGTCCACTCCGCCGCCGAACCGCTCGACAACACGGACGAGTCGTTCACCGATGTGCCGCACGAAGGGAACGCCATCCGGGGCGGAGACCACATCGACGCGGCTGCCCAGCTCTTCCATCACGTAGCTCTGCCCTGGTTCGCCTGGCTCGATCCGGAACGACCAATCGGCGGCGACTTCAACGCCAATGATCACTGACTCCAAGCGAAGCCGCACCTCGATGACTTCAGGGGCGTTGGTTCCATGCACGAACTGGGCGACTACTACGTCGATCAGACGCTTGGTCGCCAGACTCGCAAGTTCCATGAAATCGGCTACCCTGCTTTGATCTCATTCCCGGGGGCGGTCGCCGCCACGATACGCGCACCCGAACGAGGTGCCCGGCGACCGGTGGACTGGTCCCGTTTCGCGATGTACTCCGTCGCGTGCGGCCGGCCGAAGGGGAGCTCGCAGGCACCCACGGCGACGGCATGGTGCTGTCCGCAGCCCGCTGCGCCCGTGTGCGCATCGACGACAAGCGCTATCTGGAGCCGATCCCAGAGGACGAGCTGCACCTCACGAAAACGGGCGCGGAGCTGTCGGCGCAGGTATCCCAGAGCGAGGCATCGCTGGAGATCGCCGGCAGACACCCTCGCACGGCTTATCGACTCCTACCGATGAGTTGAGCCGGTCCGGCGAGTCCGTCAGGTGCGGCCCCGATGGACGCTTTATCCGGGTTTGGAACCGTCCGGCTTATGGCTGTCGCACCGGCTTTCTGAGCACCTCGGTGAGGGCCGAGATGCTCTGATCGCCGTAGCCTGCCTCGGCTGCCCGCCTCACCAGGTCATGAAGCGGGGCGAGCCAGGCCGTGTCGACGTTCGTCTCCTTGGCCAGGTCCTCGTCGTGGGCCGCCCCCGCCAAGAAAAGGTTCACGGAGGAGGCGGCGTCGGCATAGTCGCCGCTGTCGATCTCCTTGGCGTAGATCGGCATCAGGGACTTGATCATGTCCAGCCACTTGCCGGCGAAGCGCACCATCGTGTGCACCTCCAATCCACGCGCCTGGATGGCGGCGGCGCCCTGGAAGAAGCCGACGAGTGCCGGCAGCAGCATGGCACCCACCGCCATCTCGTACAGGGCGGCGAGGTCGCTTTCGTCGCCGAGGTGGACGGTGTCGCCGCCCAGCACCTCCAGGACCGTCTCGAACTCCTCGAAGACCGTCTTGTCGCCGCTGTAGTACAGCAGGGTGTCCGGCGCTCCCACGGCCGAGGGCACGTTCTTGACCGCTCCGGCCAGGAACCGGGCGCCGTGCTCGATGGCCCAGGCCGCCGTCTCGCGGGCGCCGGCCGGGGAACCGCTGTTGAGGGTGACCAGGGCCCGCCCACGCAGCGGCGCGCCGGCCGGCTGCAGTGCCAGCCGGGTGTCATCAAAGGTGGTCAGACAGGTGATGACCAGGGGACTTATCGCCACCGCGTCCTCGATGGCCTCCGCATGCCTGGCTCCCTTGGCGATGAGGGGCGCGGCTTTGGCGGAGGTCCTGTTCCAGACAGTGGTCGGGTGTCCGGCCTTGATGAAAGCCTCGGCCAGTGCCGTGCCCATCGAGCCCAGACCGATGACGGTCACCGGTGTCATGTTCTTCGCAGTCATATGCATACTCCAGTCGCAGAGGTAAGGAGGCGAGAGCGCTGCCTTGGAGACCGTCGTGGTCTTGGCGCGGGCCTGCTTCATGCTGGCTGGAGCACCTACATTCTCTCAAGTACCTACTTTTTTGTCGGGTACTGACATAAGTGTGAGTATGGGTCGGTGAAGGAGACGAAGAAACGGACGTTCACCTGCGGTCTCGACGCAGCCATCGCCGTCATGGGAGGCAAATGGAAGGGACTGATCCTGTTCGCGCTCCAGGATGGTCCCCTGCGCTTCGGGGAGTTGCGGCGCGCGGTCCCCGGCATCAGCGAGCGGGTGCTGATCTTGCAGTTGCGGGAGATGGAGACCACCGGACTGCTGCATCGTGAGGTCTATCATCAGGTTCCGCCGAAGGTGGAGTACTCGCTCACCGAGTTCGGTCATTCACTCAACACCGCCATGGCGCCGCTCGGAGAGTGGGGCGAGGAACACATCGAACGCATCGAGGCCATCCCGTTCGACGTGGATCGCAGGATGACGTGATTCTGGGATTGCCATTTGTCGTGGTCGAACCGGGCGGGGCGGGCGCCATGAACGCGACCGATCACCCGGACGTGTCCAGATGAGGTGGCGGTGGAGGTCGGTGAGCCGGGCAGGCGCTGTGGGCCGGGAACGCGCTGGACACCTCGACGTTGTCGGCCGAACGGCGGGTGCGGCCGGCAGCGGAACTCGCCCGGGCACACGCGCAGCTTCGCCAGGTGGACGAAGCGGTGGCTCGGCTGCTGGAAGCCGAGAGCATCACACCGGACCACATCCATACCCGCCGGGTCGCGCGGCAACTCGTTTCCGACCTGCTGTCGATGCAGGACTCGGCGTCATTCGAGCTGTGGGAACTGGCCGAACGGGCAGGCGCGTAGGAAGTAAGCGCACTTACCCTCCCGTCTGGAGGTACTAAGGGGCGCCAGCGGGATCTGGCTGGGGTTGGGGGCGCGCCCCCGGTGCCACGGCCTGAGTCCACGTGCGCGTAGCGCTCCCCCGCGATGCCATGCGTTTCCCCGCCGAAAGCCGAAAGGCCCCTGAGCGCGGTTCAGGGGCCTTCTGGTGCAGAGCCGACGAGGGGAATCGAACCCCTGACCTTCTGTTTACAAGGTCCCCAAACGATCTTCGCGATAGTTCGGACCCGTTCGCCACGCCGGTCGCCAGACGTACGGGTGTTCAGATACGTTCGCCTCAGTTCATGATCGTCCACTCGGGTGGCTCCCAGGAGGCGGGGAGGACATCTCCGCAGACGCGACAGGATCGAGGCGTGCTGGCAATGTGCCTGGAGGGTGCTCGATGACCGATGACCTTGGCGAGACGCTTCCCCTAGACAAGTTGAATGCGCTCCGGCTCGGCCGCCTTCTTGTCGCTGAGGTAAAGGCGAGTCGGCCGGGTTGTCGGGCGTGGGTCGAGATTCGCCCGATCCTTACAGAGGCTGATGCCGCCGCCCAGCGAGAGGGGTGGACACGAAGCGACGCGGGGCGTGCCTTCCAGCTTGCACATCGTGAGTTCGTCACCGAGCACCTCGATGGCTGGGATTACGACACAGGGAGCAGCGAGATCAAGCAGGCATTGGCTCGGGATGAGGCAGAACTCGTGAGGCGACTGCAGACATGGAGTGTTCCGTCCGAGCGCCTCGCCTATCCGTGGAACACCGACTACCCGGCTTAATGCGCTGTCAGCTTGGGAACCGGCTGCTGATCTTTCCGTGCTGATCTGGGAAAACGGGGTGCAGGTCAGCACGGATCGCCTGCCCGTGAGTGACCGTGAGAGAGACCGCGACTGTCCGACTGTTCTGGCACGGATCTGGCACGCGATCGAGGTCTTCGCGTCGCGGCATTGTCAGTCGAGCCTGGCACCATGCAGCGTCATGAACGCTGACGAGTTCTGGCTCTTCATTCGGCGGTCCCAGGAAGTGACCAGCGATCCTGATGAACGCCTGCAGTGGCTCGCCTTCCACCTCGCGCGGAGCCCGCTGGCCCGGATCGTCGACTTCCAAGTCCTTCTCAACCAGATACGACGACGATCCGACACGTACGAAATGTGGGAAGCCGCCGACCTGATCCTCGATGGCTACTGTTCCACCGACAGCTTCTGGTACTTCCAGGCTTGGCTGATCGGGCCAGCCGCGTACGCTTACCCGCCTGGCTCGCCTGCGCCTGGGACGGCCTGGGTTCCTTATGTGGTCCTGCCACCTGCTCCAACCTCTTCCACGGAATGATCAAACTACCCGCGGCTGATAGGTGTTTCAGACCGGAACTGGTTCATGAACTCTGACGCGGAAGGGTTCATCGGGTTTGCGGTACTGGCTGCGGACGGGACGGCCGGTCTGTTTCTCCAGCTCGGCGGCGTCGATGAAGTCGAGTGCTGATGGGGTGGCGATGATCTGGACGGTCCAGCCGGCGTCTTGGGCGAGGGTGACGAGGCGGCCGACTTGGGGGGCTGGTCCTGCGGCGCAGACGATGATGTAGAGGACTTTGCCGGGTTGGGTCACGCGATGACTCCCAGGGTTGCCGCGTATTCGCGGGCTTCACGGCGGACGCAGATCGGGGCGGTTGCCAGGATGTCACGTACCAGCCGGAGGGCCGCGGGGCGGCCGGTGATCTCCTCGGGGGCGATCTCGCCTGCGGCGCGCAGGATGTTCAGGGCTTTGTCGTGGTGGTTCCACATGAGGAAGGCGCGGGCGGTGTCGAGGAGGAGGGCGGCTTTGCGTTCGTTGATGGGGAGCTGGTCCAGCTCGACGTCCCGTGCGGGGCCACCCTCGACAGCAAGTGCCCTCCGTGTGCCAAGCGCAACAAGCAACTCCGCAAGGCCCAATGCCGCGAAGGCTGGCACCTCGATACCGAACCCACCATCACACCGGACGAGCCGAACGAGGAACAACGCTGGCTCGTGGAGTTCCGCGCCGACTACCAAGCTCAGCGTGAGACCGCCGAGAAGGCCGGCGACGACACCACCGAACTCGACGCGATCATCACCGGCCTGGACGAGGAGATCAACGCCGCCGGGATGCGCGGCAATGTCCTCGGCCGCACCACCGCCAAGCGCTCCCGCTCCACCAAGAGGCGGCAGGACGCGCCGAATCCGCCCAAGCGCAAGATGATCCACACCACCCTGGGACGCACCTTCCACGGCACGGACGGCAAGGTCTACCGGCCGTCCCTGTTCGTCACGCTCACCTTGCCCTCGTACGGCAAGGTACGCGACGGCATTCCCGTCGATCCGGACACCTACGACTACGCGCGGGCGGCTCGCGATGCGCTGCACTTCTCCAAGCTGGTGGACCGGTTCGTACAGAACCTGCGCCGTGTCGCGGGCTATGACGTGCAGTACTTCGCGAGCGTGGAGCCTCAGAAGCGGCTCGCCCCGCACCTGCACATGGCCATCCGTGGAACGCTCCCACGAGCGGAGATCAAGCAGATCGCCGCCGCCACCTACCACCAGGTCTGGTGGCCACAAGCCGACGAAGTGCGCTTCGACGGCGATCATCTACCAGTGTGGGACGAGGAGGCCGGCTACCTCGACCCGATTACCGGCGAAGTCCTGCCCACCTGGGACCAAGCCCTCGACACGCTCGATGAGGAGGCCGAACCACTCCACGTCATCCGCTTCGGCGAACAGGTCGACGTGCAAGGCGTACTCGCCGGAACCCCGGATGCCGACCAGTGCATCCGGTATCTGTCCAAGTACCTGACCAAGAGCCTCGGCGACGCCCTCGACGCAGGGCAGGCCCAGCAACAGCACGCCGCCCGCATGCTGGACGCGCTGCGCTACGAGCCCTGCTCACCCGCCTGCCCGAACTGGCTCCGCTACGGCATCCAGCCCAAAGGAGCCAAGCCCGGGATGGCTCCGGGCCGCTGCCGCTCCAAGGCCCACAAGCCCGAACACCTCGGCTACGCCGGACGCCGCGTCCTCGTCTCCCGCAAGTGGTCCAACAAGACCCTCGCCGAACACAAGCAGGACCGCCGCACCTGGGTCCTGGAAGCTCTCGGCCAGACCGACCAGCCCACCGACCCACACCGCTACATGTGGAAACCCGCCCCGGCCGGAGACGCCAACGTGCCACCGCTGGCCGTCCGGCTGCTCCGTACCGTCCACGAACGCCAACGCTGGCGAGCCCACCTCCGAGACCTGGAGGCCAGAGCAGCCGGACAAGATCTTTCGGCAACCGAGTCCACAGGGAGGGCCGCATGACCGCGAACATCGCTCCTCTCCTCCTCCGGCCCGAAGAGGCGGCCGACTACCTCGGCATCGGCCGGACCAAGATCTACGAACTGATCCGCTCCGGCGCGCTCAGGTCCGTTCGCATCGGCACCCTCCGTCGCATTCCGGCAACCTCACTCACCGAGTTCGTGACCCAACTTGAACAGGAAGCAGCATGAGCACCAAGAAGCGCGGCCAGAACGAGGACTCGATCTACAAGGACGGCGACCGCTGGCGTGGTGCGGTCTCCCTCGGCTACGGCCCGGACGGGAAGCGCACCCCCAAGAAGGTCTCCGGTAAGACCCGCGCCGAAGTCGTCGAGAAGGTTCGCAAGCTCAAGGAGACCCTTGCCAAAGGTGCTCCCGTCCCAGACGACCGGCTGACGGTCGCCGCGTTCCTCGATCGCTGGCTGCTCCACCTGCCGGGCCACATCTCGGATGGGACCTTGGACGACTACGAGGACAACGAATGGAGGCAGGAGCGGCCAATTGAAGGGGGTGGATCTCTGCATGGCGCCAGGCGTGGCCGATCACCGTATGGGCGTCCTCGTCCTCCTGGCCCTCGTCTTCGGCCTACGTCGTGGCGAGGTGCTCGGGCTCATGTGGAACGCCTTCGATCCGGACGCACGCACGCTTCGAGTCACCCACTCCGTCAAGCGCCTCAAGAACCGTGACCCAGACGGCATCAACAAGACCCGCATCGTGATCAGCGAACTCAAGACGAGGCGTTCACGTCGCGTCCTATGCCTGACGCCCGAACTGATCGAGGCGATCAAGCACCACAAAGCCGTCCACAACAAGGAGCGACTCAAGGCCGGCGCGGACTGGACGGAGCACGGCCTGATGTTCCCGACGGCTTTCGGCAATCCGTCTGACCCGGACACCTTCTCGCACCTGTTCTCCCGGCTGGCCAAGAAGACGGGCCTCGGCCATTGGCACCCGCATGAGCTTCGCCACTCAGGCGCGTCGCTCATGCTCGCCCAGGGCAACCCGCTGCACGTCGTGTCCGAGGTCCTCGGCCATGCCAGCATCGCGATCACCAAAGACGTCTACGGGCACCTCCTGGAGGGCGACCGCCGCGCCGCGACCGAAGCCATCTCCGGCGCTCTCCTGGGGAAACAGCCCCCGGTGGCTCCCAAGGTGGCTCCCAAAGACGCCGAAGACACCGGTCGAAGATCGGAAATCAGTAGGCCCCTGACGGCGTAACGCCTGTTCAGGGGCCCTTTGATTGCGGAGCCGACGAGGGGAATCGAACCCCTGACCTTCTGTTTACAAGAGACTTCGAGGTTGTCCACAGCTGTCCATGACTCTCGCGGTCCCCTGGTCGCTCCCCGCATCGGAGGACCGGCGATCCGCAGCCATCCATGATCGTCCAGAACAGCTGTTAGCGCCAGCGTTAGCAAGATCGTGCCACAAGGTGATCAACCTTTACCCTGGGCGAGTGCCTTTCCAAGAACTCCCGAGCCCCGACTTACCCGAGCTGTCGGCATTGTGGTGGTCGCACTGGCCGGACAGTCCCCCAATCGCTCACCAGCTTCACGGCGATCGGGACCGCTGGGTACGCTTTCACAGCCTGCCGGAACCCAAGCGGTACGCCGACACCGCCGCCGAATACCAGATCCTGCTCGACCGCTACAACACCGTGCTCACCGAACTGTGCGCCAGCCACCCCGTCTAAATCGTGACCATGAGCTTCGTTCCCGACGAAGGCATCGAGGTGTGGTCCCCCACCGATCCGCACGCCCTCAATCCCGGCTCACGCCCATGGACGAGGCTCCGCGAGGACGACGACGCCGATCCCGGCGGAACCATGCACCTACACGTCAGCGAGCAGCTCTGGAAGCCACGAATCCTGGACCCCCTGCTGCGGGCGGTCGCCGATGACGAGTGCGCCGGCGTCATCATCATGGACACCGACTTGCGACGCCTCTACCTCCCCTACGACGGCGGCGCCGACGTCATCCTGCCCAGCCCGCAAGAACGAGACGCCCTGAAGAACAGGCACGCCGACTGGCTCTCTACACACCCGCTCGGACTCTGATCCCACCCGTCCTACTTGCAAAGCAAATCGAACTCCAGTTCCCGGTGGCCACGCATAGCCTGTGACCTGCGCTGACAGTGTGAGAACGTCCGCTGACGTTTGTGATCGTCTCTGCCGGTTGTCACGCAGAGCCCGGATGTGAGCTTCTGGTTGGCTTGTCGGGGCCGTCCAAACGGGTGCATCGATCTGAAGGGGCCAATTTCTCTGCCAGTAACCACAACGAGTTGTGGTTACTGGATGAACAGGACGCTGGGCCCGTCAGCGGGCTCGTGGATCTCGCCGAGCGTGCGCAGGAAACGGCGGCTGTGCGGATACAGGTATTCCTCAGGGAGCCAGCCGGTGGCGCGGGTAATGCCGGCGTCTTGCAGGTCGTGGCGAATACGGCGGGCGAGCATCGCGGCGACGGCCTGTCCGTGACGGGTGCGGGTGATCCGGAAGTCGGTGAACTTGCACAAATCAAGTGACGGCTGCTGGAACTGAATCTCCACGGTGCCGAGGACTTCTCCGGCGGTCACACCGCCCGATGGTCGCTTCTCATAGGACCATCGGCGAAGATCCCACACCCGCGGCTCGTCCTGAAACTCAGCCTCTCGTACCTGCACCTGACCATCTTCGCCGACCACGGCGACATACCGGATCCGGTTGTCGGAGCATGGGGTGAGGTACATGTGGCGGCGTGAGCAGAGCGGATCCCAGTGGTAGGCGAACCAGATCAGTGACGCGGCCAGATCAGGATGGGTGCCGGTCCATCGATCGTCGAAAAGGAACCACTGCTCGAAGTCGTCATAACCGTCGTGGATGAACATCTGGGCCACATGCTCGCCCACCTGGATGACGGTGCGTTCGCGATGACGCTCTCGTTCGGGTGGGATGGTGTCCAGTAGACGCAGCGCTTCTATATGGGAGCGAGGCGGGTGAGGCTGCTCCCCTGAAAGCCACCTGTACTCGGGCCAGCGGTTGCAGCGCTCCAGCGCAGCGGCGATGCCATCCTCGTCGGGTGCGACCAGTGCGCGCAGCACCTCCAGTTCCAGGGGCCATTCGTCGGTGGAGGTGTCGAGGTCGCGTAGCGCGACGCCGAACTGTGGGAGTCGTACGCCGGGTAACGCATGAGTGGGATTCCAGCCGATGCTGTCATGCTTCGCCTTGCAGGTGAGCAGGACGGCGTACACGGTCCCTTCCCCCGAAGGCGGGTGGTCGGTCAAATCGGTGACCTGTAGCGGCGCCGTGAACGCCGTGGTGCTCAGAGGAGGGCCGGCGGCCTCGGGTAGCGGCCCGTCGTGTACGGCGAAAGACCACCGCTCGAGATTGGCAGCGACGGCGGCATCGTCCACGAGATAGTAGGCCACGTCGTAGTCCAGTCCGTTGGCGAGAACGCGCACGCTGTGCTCGTCGACGTTGCACTGGTAGGACTCCGGGAGCCGCGTTCTGGCCAGAGTTCGCAGTTCCTGCATGGTTTGCGGAGCTGGGCCCCCCTCCGAGAAAAGCCGGTCCAGCCCATAGGCGGTCGTGCCCAGCTCGCGTGTGAGCCAGTCATAGGGGTCTTGGGCGCAAGCATCACTCCAAACATTGCGGACCCAGTCCAGCACCGTTGGCTCGGCCACATGCCGTACCGACTTGCCCAATATCCCTTGATTCCACGATCGATAGATCACATACATAGTGGCCCGCCTGAAGATCGCCGAGTAGGGGCATCCTAGCGACGCCCGATCTAGCGAATCGCCGACTCCCTCAGCGCTCGCGTGCAGGCCGAACAAGAGCAGATCGCCAAGGGCTAATGGCACGTTAATGGCACGAACGCCCCGCCACGTGATCAGTGGCGGGGCGTTTTCCCTGGTGGAGCCCAGGAGATTCGAACTCCTGACTTCCTGCTTGCAAACGGGAGCCAGTGACCTCATCGAGGGCCCGCATCCCTAGTCAAGCGGTAGATGCGGGTTGACAACGTGTGATCTCGTAAGCCGACGTTGCTGTATTCCGCTGCTGTACGCAACGCTCTGCCCGGCGCCCTGACCCGTCTTGACCTGCCCCGCCCTCTCCGTCGATCAGCTCGGTAGCCTGCCAAAGTGAACCTTACGCAGCGTGCCGTTGGCGCGATCGTCGGCTCGGCTGTGGGCGACGCGTTGGGTGCGCCATTCGAGTTCGGCCCGCCAGGAGCGTTCTCCTCCCGCTTCCCGCTACCGAGTGCCGGCGGCGAGATGAGCGGAGGCGGCGGCTGGGACTCCGGTGAGGCCACCGACGATACGCAGATGGCCGTTCACGTAGCCGAGTCACTGTTGGAGCATGGCGGCCTGAACCTGCCGGACATCTTCGCCCGCTTCCAACGGTGGGCAGCCGATGATCCCAAAGACATCGGACTACAGACCGAAGACGTACTGACCCGCGGCCTGCCCTGGGACCAGGCCGCCACCGCCCACTACCAAAGCAGCCACCGAGCCGCTGGAAACGGCGCGCTCATGCGGGCCACCCCGTCGGCGGTGTACTTCGCCCGCGACGGCCGACAGGCCACCATGGACGCCGCCCGACACATCGCCGCCCTCACCCACGGCGACCCGGCGGCACGGGAAGGCACCGCGATCTTCCACGACCTGATACGTATCGCCCTGAACGGCGCGGACCCCGTGGACGAGCTCTCCCAGACCCTCGCAGCCGTCCAACCCGACCATCGTCAGCGCTACGCCACCGTCCTCGCGACCGACTGGCATCCCGACCACGCCACCGAGTTCAACGGCGCCGTCTGGCCCTGTCTCGGCTCAGCCGTCTGGGCCCTGCGCACCACCCGCAGCTACAAGGACGCCATCCGCGCCGCCATCGACCTGGGTGGCGACACCGACACCGTCGCCGCTGTCACCGGCGGCCTGGCCGGAGCCGTATACGGACCGACAGCAATTCCCACCCACTGGACCGACCCCCTACACATTCCGCTACCCGGAAGCAGCGGCCGAATCCTGCGCCTGCCTCACCTGCTCGACCTTGCTCGTGACCTCGCAGAGCGTCCGAGCACAAACTGACGGCTGAGCCGGGCCCACCAGAGTGCGACGACTGTCCGCTTTTCAGGCGGACCAACTGCTTTGGTGCCCGGATTATCGACCAAGGTCAGCGGTAGCGTGAGGCTGCCGTCGAACGCTCGTGGTGGCCGACGTTGTCATCGCTGCTGTCGTCAACGCTCATACCACCTCAGCCACGGCATCCGATGGCAAGACCCGACGAAGGAGGGTCGCGGCAGCCGATCGCCCAGGCCACCTACGGTGAGAACCGAAGTCAGCGATCGTCACGGCCGTCAGTGATCAATCTATGACTAATAGTGAGCGCTAGAAGATCGTCCCCTAGGCCAACCGAGCACTTGGACGGCTGCTCGAGCGATGGTCGGGGAGCCGCCGCCGCAGTTGCCCGAAGCCATTGTTAGAACCCCGCCGAACGCGCCAAGCTCCCACGCACCCAGGCCACCGAGCCCGGCATGATCTGGACCCCAGCCCAGCTCCGCGCGTTCCTCATGACGGCTCACGAGCACCGCCTGTACGCCTTCTTCCACCTGGCCGCTTATACGGGCGCTCGTCGCGGCGAGTTGCTCAACCTCCGCTGGACAGATGTGGACCTGGACAAGCCACAGATCCACATCACCGGCACAGGGCCAGTGATCGACCGCCAGCGGGTCGAGGGCACCACCAAGAGCGGACGTTCCCGCGTGGTGTCCCTCGACCCTGGCACGGTCAGGGTCCTCAAGGCTCACCGCGCCCGCCAGGACGAGGAACGTCTCCGCCTCGGCGAGTCGTGGAAGGGCGGCGGCGCGTACGTCTTCACGACCGGCTGGGGAGACCCACTGTTCCCAGATACGCCCAGCTCCCTGATGCCCAAGCTCATCGAGACCCACAACAACCAGAACCCGAGAGCCCAGCTCCCCCACACCCGCCTACACGATCTCCGCCATATCCACGCCACGACGCTGCTCCTGGCCGGCGTCCCAGTCCACGTCGTCGCGGCCCGCCTGGGGCACGCCGACCCGGCGATCACCCTGCGCGTCTACGCCCACGTCATCCACGAGCAAGCGGCGTCCGCCGCCGACGTCTTCGCCAGGGCCGTCAACGGCTGAAGACGGGAGCCACCGTGTTAGCAAGCCCGTTAGCAAGATCTCGACATTGTCCTGACAAACCAAGAAGCCCCTGACGGCGAATCGCCTGTTCAGGGGCTTCTTGTTGCAGAGCCGACGAGGGGAATCGAACCCCTGACCTTCTGTTTACAAGACAGATGCTCTGCCGATTGAGCTACGTCGGCACGGCCTACCAGTGTAGACGCTAGAGACGCCTGTGACGAGCGACTTCGTACAGCGCCACCCCCGCCGCCACCCCCGCGTTCAGTGACTCCGTGGCGGCATGGATCGGGATGCGGGTCACCACGTCGCAGTGTTCGCGGACCAGGCGGGACAATCCCTTGCCTTCCGAGCCTACGACGACCACCAGGGGCTCGGTCAGGAGGTCGGCGTCGCCGATGTCGGTCTGGCCGGCGCCGTCGAGGCCGACGACGAAGAGGCCGGCTTCGCGGTATTCGCGCAGGGCCGCGGTGAGGTTGGCGGCGCGGGCGACGCGGAGGTTGGCCAGGGTGCCGGCGGAGGTCTTCCAGGCGCCGCCCGTGACGCCGGCCGAGCGGCGGGACGGGATGAGCAGGCCGTGGGCGCCGAAGGCGGTGGCGGAGCGGGCGATGGCGCCCAGGTTGCGGGGGTCGGTGACCGAGTCGAGGGCGACGATCAGGGGCACCTCGCCGGCGTCGTGGGCGAGCTCCACCAGCTCCGACGGGTGCGCGTAGTCGTAGGCCGGGATCTGCAGGGCCACGCCCTGGTGGACGGCGCCCTCGGTCAGGCGGTCGAGCTTGTCGCGGGTGACTTCGAGCAGGGCGATGCCGCGTTCGGCCGCGATCTTGATGGAGTCGCGTACGCGATCGTCGTTGTCGATGCGCTGCGCGACGTAGAGGGCGTTGCACGGCACCCCGGCCTGCAGCGCCTCCAGCACCGGATTGCGGCCGCCGATGTATTCGGGGGCGTCTTCCGAGCGGCGCTGCCTGGCGGGTGCAGGGCGGCGCGCGCCGCCGCCCTGGTCTTCGCGGGCGATGCGCTCGCCGCGGGCCTTGTCTTTGTACCAGTGACGCATCTCGGCAGGCGGAGTCGCGCCGCGGCCCTCAAGCGACCGGCGCTTCTGCCCACCGGTGCCCTTGGCCGGGCCCTTCTTCTTCGCGGGCCTGCCCGACGATCTACCCCCAGCTGCCATGGAACAAGGGTACTCGGGCCGCCGCCCATCTCGGCCCAGATGATCTAGCGGGTGAGCTCCCAGCGGGCGCCGTGGGGGGTGTCCTCGACCGTGATGCCCGCGGCCGAGAGCTGGTCTCTGATCGCGTCGGCGGCGGCGTAGTCTTTGCGCTCCCTGGCCGCCTTGCGCTGCTCCAGCGCCACCGCCACCAGCGCGTCGACCACCGGCGTCAGGTCGGTGCCGGCGGTGCGCCACTGCGGCGAGCGCGGGTCGAGGCCGAGGACGTCGAGCATGTTCTGGGTCTCGGCCAGCAGCCGGGCCACGGCCTCCTTGTCGCCTCGCGCCAGCGCCACGTTGCCCTCGCGCACCACCTCGTGCACGACGGCGAGCGCCTGGGGCGTGCCCAGGTCGTCGTCGAGCGCGTCGGCGAACGCCTGCGGCAGCGGCGCGTCGGCGTCGACGTCGTGGATGACCTCGGCGGCCCGCGTCACGAAGCCCTCGATCCGCTGGTACGCGGCCGCGGCCTCCAGCAGCGCCTCCTCCGAGTAGTCGATCGAGGAACGGTAGTGGGGCGCCGCCAGGTAGTAGCGCAGCTCGACCGGGCGCACCTTCTGCACCATGTCGGGGATCAGCAGCGAGTTGCCGAGCGACTTGCTCATCTTCTCGGCGCCGATCTTCAGCATGCCGTTGTGCATCCAGTAGTGGGCGAAGTCGTCGCCGGCCGCCTGGGATTGGGCGATCTCGTTCTCGTGGTGCGGGAAGATCAGGTCGATCCCGCCGCCGTGGATGTCGAACGCCGGGCCGAGGTATTTCGTGGCCATCGCCGAGCATTCGAGGTGCCAGCCGGGACGCCCGGGGCCCCACGGGGTCGGCCAGGTCGGCTCGCCCGGCTTCTCGCCCTTCCACAGAGCGAAGTCGCGCGGGTCGCGCTTGCACGACTCGTCGTCGGTGTCGGCCGCGGCCCGCATGTTCTCCAGCTTCTGGTTGGAGAGGGAGCCGTAGCGGTCGGCGTAGGAGCGTACGTCGAAGTAGACGTCGCCGCCCGAGGCGTAGGCGTGGCCGCGCTCGATCAGCCGCTCCATGAGCGTGATCATCTCGGGCACGTGGCCGGTGGCGCGCGGCTCGACGGTCGGCGGCAGGCAGCCCAGCGTGTCGTACGCCCACGTGAAGGCCCGCTGGTTGCGCTCGGCCACGACGAACCAGGGCACGCCCTCCTGGGCCGACACCCTGATGATCTTGTCGTCGATGTCGGTGACGTTGCGGCAGAACGTCACCTCGTAGCCGGAACGCGCCATCCAGCGCCTGAGCACGTCGAAGTTGACGCCCGACCGGATATGTCCGATATGCGGGGGAGCCTGCACGGTCGCGCCACACAGGTAAATCGACGCCCGGCCGGCTTCGACCGGAACGAATTCACGGATGGCGCGTGTACTGGTGTCGTAGATGTGCAGGCTCACGAACGCAAGGCTAACGCCTCAGAGCCGTCATCACGCCGATAAATCAGCCTCGCAAGTAGACCCAGTCCGGCGAGATCCGTACGATGAGCCGCTCCGTGCCCGGCTTGTCCTCCCATGAGCGACCTCGGTACTTCTGCGACAGCTCCTCGATAAGCGCGCCCTCCGGGTCGGGCGTCACGGTCGCCCGGCCGCGCACCTCCACGTAGCGCAGCGGGTTGTCCGGATCGATCACCAGCAGGCTCACCCGTGGGTCGCGCTCGAAGTTACGCGGCTTCTGGCGGCCTTTCACGGTCGAGAACAGCACGTCGTCGCCATCCGTACGCACCCACACGACCGACGACTGCGGCCCGCCGTCGGGGTTGAGACTCGCCACGGTCGCGTAATTCGGCGCGTCCAGGAGTTTGCGGACATCGGCTGACAGCGCGGCCATGTAATGCCTCCCATGAGTGATGGATCGGGCGGGCGGTTGATCGGTCCGTCGTAGGATCTCATCAAAGATGCTCACGGCCGCCCAGGTCCCGTCCTCCGGTGTGACGGCGCAGGGGTTCGTCGCTGCGGCGGAGCGGTGCGGGAGTCCTCTCCTGACGCGGCCGGCTCTCTCCGTCGCGGTGGGTGTTGATGAACGCGGTACGCCTCGCCGGGCGCGCCGGAAGGCCGGAATCCCGCGACTGGCCGAGGAATCGCCCGCCGCCATGAGCGGGGAAGAAGTCAATCTTCTGTAGGCTCGAACCGCCATGGACGTGACTCCCCCCTCTGTGCTCCGCCGACTCGGCCTCGCTCTGGCCGGTCTCGCGGTCGCCGCCCTCGCCGGGGCCGCCTGCGCGCTGTCCTTCGACGACCTGCGCGCGCTGGCCCTCACCGGCGAGGCCCGGCAGGACCTCGCCTTCCTCTATCCGGCCGCCTTCGACGCGCTGCTCCTGGTGGCGCTCATCGGCGTGCTGCTGCTGCGCCCGGCCAGGACGCTGGTACGCGTGCAGGCGGCGTTCGTGCTGGTGCTGCTCATCGTGGCGGCCGCGGCGGTGAACGTGGCCTCGGCGGTGCGGTTCGAGTTCGGCGTGCGGGAGGCGGCCATCGGCGTGGCGCTGGCGCCGTGGGTGATGCTGGCCCTGGCGCTGTGGCTGTGGTTATTGCTGATCAAGCACGTGCAGGGCCGTCGCGGGCAGGCCGCCGAGCAGGATCCGGAACGTACGGCGGAGCAGGACCTCGTGCCCTTCCACCGGCCTCATCCCCAGGCCGAGACCCCGCCCACGCTCGCCACGGCGTCGGCCGCGCCCGTTCTGGAGTCCGCTCCGGTGGTCGGCCCCACCGCCGCTCCCGAGACGCCGCCGGTGTCGGCGCGGGTGAGCGAGTGGCCGGTGCAGGAGGAGGAGTCGCCTCAGCCCGCCACCGATGCTCCCGCCGTGCCCGCGCCCCGTCCCGCCCCTGAGCCCGCGCCCGGCAGCCCCGTTCATGAGGCCCCTCCCGCACCTCGGCCGGCCCCAGCGGACGTGACTCCGGCAGACGAAGCCCCAGCGGATGACGTCCCCGCGGATGACGTCCCCGCGGATGAGGCCGCCGGCGAGCCGCGGCCGGCTCAGGCGTACGAAGCCGCTGACGAGCCCCAGCCCGCGCCCGAAGTGACACCTGCTCCTGAGCCCGAGCCGGTGACACGGCCCGTGCGCTGGGGGGATCGGGTCAAGCCTGCCGACGTCCTCGTCCACCCCCGTCCCAGCGCGGACGACAAGGACGCCGACACCCAGCCGCACCCCATCGTCGCGGACGACACGCCCGACCCGAAGCACGGCCCGGAGTTGGCCGACGTGGAGGAGCGGAGGCAGGTCGCCGGCCGGACGGAGAACGCGGGCGAGATGGAGGACACCGCGCCCCATCCGGTGATCCACGACGACACCCCGGCCCCGGCCGAGCGTCTGCGCAGCACCCCGCGCCCGCCCGAGGACTGAACACGAGGGACGGGCCGTCAGCAGCCCAGAACGCTCGACGCGGGCGATGGGCCGTCCCAAGGCCCCGAACGGCCCACGCCGGGAGGGACGGGGCGGCAGAAGGCCCGAGAAGGGGTCAACGCGGCGGAAACGGCCTGTAGGACAGCATGAGGGGACCCGCCCGGGATCGCTTCCCGGGCGGGTCCATGTATCCCGCTTCGCCGGCGCGTCCGACGCTCCATCGCGTCAGCCGCCGCGGCCCGAGCCCTGCGCCACGTCAGACGCTCCGTCGCGTCGTACGCCGCGTAGGCCGTCGCGTCGCCTCAGGCGGTCGCGTCAGACGCTGCGACCGCGCCGCAGGCCCGCGACCAGGCCCACACCGACGATTGCGAGCACCACCTGCATCACCAGCTCGATCCAGTCGATGCCGGGGGTCGTCTCCACACCGAGTACCTGCGCGAGCAGCGTCCCCAGCAGCGCGGCCACGATGCCGACGACGATGGTGAGGATCCACCCGATGGCCTGCCTGCCGGGCAGCAGCAGACGACCGATTGCGCCGATCACGGCGCCGATCACGATGGCGCCAAGGATGGATTCGATGGTCATGACATGAAACCTCCCCGTGAGGGTGAGCGGTTCACTCTCACGGGAAGTGGCCTACCCGATCTACGGCTTTTATGCGCCGAATTTACAAATGGCCAGGTCAGGTCGTTGTTCGGCCGCCTCGGCCGCCGCGTCCCATGCCCATCTTGGTCACGAGGAGCACGCCGGCGATGGCCAGGACGAGCTGCAGGATGTGTTCGATCCAGTCGATCCCTCGCGTGTCGGCCCATCCGAACGCCTGGGCGATCAGGGTGCCGATCAGGGCCGCCACGATGCCGACGATCAGGGTCAGGCCGATGGACATGTTCTGCCGGCCGGGCACCAGCAGCCGGGCCAGCGCACCGACGATGGCGCCGATGACTACCGCGGATACGATCGCGCCGATCATGTGTAGCTCCCCCCGAGACGTTCACATGTCTTGGGACACATACCCTCTGATCAGGCAAACTACGCATAGATGGGAAGGCGGCGGCCCGTACCGCGCCAGTGACGAACCGCCGCCTCCGCATTCAGCGGGTCGGCCGGCGACCCGCCGGGACACCCTCACGTATCCCTACGTAAAGACGCCCGGCGCTCAGGAAAGGTTGACCACGAGGGCCGTCGCGATGGCCGCGATGCCCTCGCCGCGGCCGGTCAGGCCCAGGCCGTCGGTGGTGGTGGCGGAGACGCTCACCGGCGCCCCCAGGGCCGCGCTGAGCGCCTTCTCGGCCTCCTCGCGGCGTGGCGCCAGCTTGGGCCGGTTGCCGATCACCTGGATCGCCACGTTGCCGATCTCGTAACCGGCGGCGCGCACCTGGCGCGCGGTCTCCTCCAGCAGGGCCGCGCCCGTGGCGCCGGCCCAGCGTGGGTCGGCCGTGCCGAACAGCCGCCCGAGGTCGCCCAGGCCGGCCGCCGACAGCAGCGCGTCGCACGCCGCGTGGGCGGCGGCGTCGCCGTCGGAGTGGCCGTCGAGGCCGATCTGGTCGGGCCAGGACAGCCCGGCGAGGTTGAGCTCGCGTCCTGAGTCATCCGATGCGAACGGGTGGACGTCGACTCCGACGCCCACCCGTGGAAGATGTGTGTTCAGGAGTTGAGAACCTCGTCGAGCAGGGCCTCAGCCTTGTCCTCATTGGTCTTCTCGGCAAGAGCCAGCTCGCTGACGAGAATCTGGCGCGCCTTGGCGAGCATGCGCTTCTCACCCGCCGACAGGCCACGCTCACGATCCCGGCGCCACAGATCCCGAACCACCTCGGCGACCTTGTTCACATCACCGGAGGCGAGCTTCTCCAGATTGGCCTTGTAACGACGAGACCAGTTGGTCGGCTCTTCCGTGTGCGGCATGCGAAGGACGTCGAAAACCCGCTCAAGGCCTTCCTGGCCGACAACATCGCGCACACCGACGAGTTCCGCGTTTTCAGCTGGCACCTGGACGGTAAGGTCGCCCTTGTCGACCTTGAGCACCAGGTAGGTCTTTTCCTCACCCTTGATGGATCGCTTCGTGATTGCTTCGATCCGAGCAGCCCCATGGTGGGGGTAGACGACAGTGTCGCCGACCTGGAAAGTCATGTGACAAGTACCCCTTCCGCTGTACTCCAGGGTACCACGCGTCCACAGCCTCCCGGAACAGTGAAATCCTCATAACTGCAGGTCAACGCCGCATATTGGGGCTTGACAAGCGCTCAACAGTATGAATCGCATTTCCGGACATAGCGAATGACCTGCGGGGGTGCGGATATGACCTTGCATTGGGGTGGATATGGTGGGCGCTGCACATCACGCACGCGCGACACCTGCGCAAGACCAAGGAGAACCCGCCCGTGACCAGCCGTCGCTGGATTGTCGTAGCCGCCGCGTTCTTGGCCGCCCCCGTGCTGGCGGGCTGCGGGGCAGGATTCGACGCCACCACCAACAAGCCGTACGCGCCGAACGAGGCGCAAGTGTTGCTCGATAACGGCCAGTACGGCAGCAAGAGCGGCATTCACATCCCGCAGGCGTTCATCCTCGGCCCCGACTCAGGAGCGCAGCTCCCCTGGCGCGGCTCGGCCCCGATCTACCTGAACATCCTCAACACGGCCGGCGCCCCCGACACGCTGCAGGCCGTCTCGGCAGGGAACATGGGCACCGTCAAGGTCACCGCCCCGATCCAGCTCCCGGTCGGCCAGCTCGTCAACACCGGCAAGCCCACCCCTCAGCTCATGCTGGAGGCGATCCCCAAGAGCCTCAGGGGCGGCGAGAGCATCAAGCTGGACCTCCAGTTCGCCCAGGCCGGTGTCGTGTCCATGAACGTGCCTGTGGTCACGCGCAGCCGTGAGTTCGCGCAGTATCCCCCGGCCCCCGGCGCCACCCCGGCGCCCACGCCCACCCCGACGGCCACCGCCCCCGCGGAGGAGGCCCACTGACAGCGGGTGAGAGGGCCCCGGACACGTGCCGGGGCCCTTCACTCCTCGGTGGCGTCGAACTTGTAGCCCAGGCCGCGCACGGTCAGGATGCAGCGCGGGTTGGACGGGTCCGACTCGATCTTGGCGCGCAGCCGCTTGACGTGGACGTCGAGCGTCTTGGTGTCGCCCACGTAGTCGGCACCCCAGACGCGGTCGATGAGCTGGCCCCTGGTGAGCACCCGCCCGGCGTTGCGCAGCAGCACCTCCAGCAGCTCGAACTCCTTCAGCGGCAGCTGCACCTGCTCGCCGCGCACGGCGACGACGTGGCGGTCGACGTCCATCCGCACCGGGCCGACGGCCAGCACGGCCGTCTCCAGCTCCTCGACGAGGTCGCCCTGGCGGCGCAGGACCGCGCGGATGCGGGCGACCAGCTCGCGCGAGGAGAACGGCTTGGTGACGTAGTCGTCGGCGCCCAGTTCGAGGCCCACGACCTTGTCGATCTCGCTGTCCTTGGCCGTCAGCATGATGACCGGCACCTTGGAGCGCTGCCGCAGCGAGCGGCACACCTCCGTGCCGGGCAACCCGGGCAGCATCAGGTCGAGCAGCACCAGGTCGGCGCCGTTGCGGTCGAACGTGTCGAGCGCCTCGGGCCCGGTCGCCGCGACCGACACCTCGAAGCCCTCCTTGCGCAGCATGTAGGACAGGGCGTCGGAGAAGGACTCCTCGTCCTCGACGACGAGAACACGGGTCATGGGGCTGCCTCCAGGGGAATCGAGGGTGGTACTGCCACCGCCGTGCCGCCGAAGGCGGGCAGGCGGAGCGTGAAGGTGGAGCCGGACCCTTCCTTGCTCCAGACGGACACCTCGCCCGCGTGCGCGGCGGCGACGTGTTTGACGATGGCCAGGCCGAGCCCGGTGCCGCCGGTGGCGCGCGACCGGGCCGCGTCGACGCGGAAGAAGCGCTCGAAGATGCGTTCCAGCGCCTCCTCGGGGATGCCGATCCCCTGGTCGCTGACGCTGATCTCGACCGAATCGCCCGCGGGGCGCACGCTGACGACGACCCTCGTGTGCTCGGGGCTGTAGGCGACGGCGTTGTCGATCAGGTTGCGCAGGGCGGTGACGAGCAGTTCGACGTCGCCCCAGACGCGCAGGCCCTCGGTGCCGCCGGTGACGAGCGTGATGTCCTTGGCGGAGGCCCTGGTGTTGCAGTGGTCTATGGCGTCGGACACGGTCTCGTCGATCACGACCTGGCCGGGGGTGGGGATCGGCTCGGCGCCCTGGATCCGGCTGAGCGTGATCAGGTCCTGGATCAGGTAGTTGAGCCGGGCCGCCTCCAGTTGCATGCGCCCGGCGAAGCGGCTGACCGCCTCGGGGTCGTCGGCGGCGTCCTGGATGGTCTCGGCCAGCAGGCTCATGGCGCCCACCGGGGTCTTCAGCTCGTGGCTGACGTTGGCGACGAAGTCGCGGCGTACGGCCTCGACCCTGCGCCGCTCGGTCTGGTCCTCCGCCAGCACCAGCACCTGGCCGTAGGAGCCGAGGGGGGCGACGCGGACGGCGAAGTTCGTGGTCTCCTGGCCGAACTTGTGGCCGGCGACGTCGATCTCGCTCTCGCGGATCTCGCCGTCGCGACGCACCTGTCTCGCCAGGGCGAGCAGCTCAGCGGCCATCAGCCGGTCGCCCTTGACCAGCCCGAACGCCCGCGCCGCCGAGCTGGCGCGCAGCACGCGGTCGTGGGCGTCGAGGACCACGGCGGACGAGGGCAGCACGGCCAGCACGGACGCGACGCCCTGTGGCAGTGCGGCGCCTGTCTCGATTCCGTCCGCGGCGGTGGTGCGGCTGGGCGCCTCGATCTGATTGCGGTAGAACAGGACCGCCAGGGCGCCCACCACGAACCCGGCCAGGGCCGCGAAGCTCATGGCCATCTCACTCATGTCTCCGATGGTAGGCGGCGTTTTCGCAGGGACAGACCCCCTCATCAGGGGATGAACGCCCCTTTCCTGGAAAGTTCATCTGGCCGTAGGGGTTCGTTCATCGAGCGAGTCGTACGGTGACGGCATGCGTGACGCGTACCACGAAGAACTCGACGCACTGACCGACAAGCTGGTCGAGATGACCCGCCTTGTCCGCTCGGCGATCTCCCGTGCCACCACCTCCCTCCTCGACGCCGACCTCACCCTCGCGGAGAGCGTCATATCCCGCGACGAGGAGGTGAACGCGACCTTCGCCGACATCGAGACCTCGATCTTCGAGCTGATGGCCAGGCAGCAGCCGGTCGCGGTGGATCTGCGGATGGTCATCACGGCGCTGCGCATGGGCACGGACCTCGAACGGATGGGTGACCTCGCCGTCCACGTCGCCAAGGTCGCCCGGCTGCGGCACCCCGACTCGGCCATCCCACCCGAGCTGCGCTCCACCATCCTGGAGATGGGCCAGATCGCCGAGACGCTGGTCACGAAGGCCGGCAGCTGCGTGGCCTCGCGCGACGTCGAGTCCGCGCTCGAGCTGGAGCAGGACGACGACGCGATGGACCGGCTGCATCGGCGGCTGTTCAGGAAGATCCTGTCCAAGGAGTGGGAGCACGGGGTCGAGCCGGCGATCGACATCACGCTGGTGGGACGCTATTACGAGCGGTACGCCGACCATGCGGTACGCGTGGCGCAGGACGTCGTCTACCTCGTCACCGGGACCCGCCCGAGCTGACGACCGGGGCCGGGCTTGACGCCGGGACGGGATGGTCCATGCTGGGCCGGGTACGGGTGCCGTTCTGGAGGTCTGGCCGATGGCGGAGGAAGAGGCGCGCGCGACCAGGCGGTGTTTCGCGTGCAAGCGCACGTTCAGCGCCGCCCCGGAGACGGTGGAGACGGTGCTGATCGACCCTGAGACCGGCCTGCCGCCGGGTTTCACCGTGCTCGGCACCCTCCGCCCGGCCGGCCCGGACGCCGTGGCCCGCTCGGCCGACCAGCCGATCTGCCCCGCCTGCCTGGAGAAGGCGGCGAGGCTCTGGCAGACCTACAACGCGCCGCCGCCCACCTGGCCGAGCTGGCCCCCGCCCGAGAACTGACCTCGTCCCGGCGGGTCGACGACGCGGTTCTTCACAACTCCCGAATCACGGCGTACCGTACGTAAAGTACGTACTTGACGATAATTGCGGAGTTGATGCCGGTGGAGCCCCCGGTGAGGGAGTTCGTCGACCGGATGGGGCTGGTCATGGAGCGGCTGGGCGGCACGCGGACGATGGGCCGCCTGCACGCCTGGCTCATGGTCTGCGACCCGCCCGACCAGTCACTCACCGACCTGGCGGCCGAGCTCGGCGTGAGCAAGACCGCGATCAGCACCGTCGCCAGGCAGATGGAGATGATCGGCATGGCCGAGCGGGTGCCCACGGCCGGTCGCGAACACCGCTACCGGGTGGCCGACGGCGGCTGGACGCACGCGATGCGGGTTCAGCTCGCCGGCCTGGAGGTCAGTCTCGACGCGCTGGACTTCGGGCTGTCGGTGCTCCCCGAGGACCGGCCGGAGCCGCGCGCCCGGCTGACGGAGGCGCGCGAGTTCTTCGCCTTCCTCATGCAGGACACCGACCGGCTGATCGAGCGCTGGGAGGAATACCGCGAGAAGTCGTCATGACGTACGCCACAGCAGAGGGATCCTCAACCAAGGAGTGACGATGGCGCACATCGTCGAGCGGTACGACGTCCCCAAGCAACTGTTCTGGCTGCACGGGCCCCGGACCGGCCCGGCCGTCGAGTTCGACGCACGGACCGGGATGTGGTCCGTGTACGGATACCCGGAGCTGCAGGAGGTGCTCGGCGACCCCGCGACCTTCTCCTCCGACACGATGCGGGTGGTGCCGAAGGACCTGGTGCCGAAGGACGGCTTCTCGCTGGAGGGCTTCATCACCCAGATCGACCCGCCGGAGCACGGGAAGCTGCGCAAGCTGGTGAGCAGCGCGTTCACCCGTAAGGTGGTCGCGGACCTGGAGCCGCGGATCGCCGCGATCACCCACGAGCTGCTCGACGCGGCGCGGGAGGGCGAGCGGTTCGAGCTGGTGCGCGACCTGGCCTATCCGCTGCCGGTCATCGTCATCGCCGAGCTGCTCGGCGTGCCCAGCGGTGATCGCGCGCTGTTCAAGCGGTGGGCGGACGCGCTGTTCCAGCGGGACGCCGACATCTCGGTCAACCCGTCCCCCGAGGAACGCGGCGCGGCGCTGGAGGCCACGATGAAGCCGTGGCGCGAGATGAGCGACTACCTGGCCGGCCACGCGGCCGAGCGCCGCGGGGAGCCGCGCGCCGACCTGCTCACCAGGCTGGTCGAGGCCGAGGTGGACGGCGAGCGCCTGCCCGACGAGCAGGTGGTCAACTTCGCCATCCTGCTCCTGCTGGCCGGGCACATCACCACGACGATGCTGCTCGGCAACACCGTGCTGTGCCTGGACGCCTTCCCCGATCAGCAGGACAGGGTGCGCGCCGACCGCGCCTCGGTCCCGGCCGTGATCGAGGAGTCGCTGCGGCTGTTCACGCCGTTCGCGCTGCTCGGCCGGGCCACCACGCGTGAGGCGGAGCTCGGCGGGGTGACGATCCCGGCCGATCAGCTGGTGATGTGCTGGATGGCCGCGGCCAACAGGGATCCGCGGCAGTTCGGGGACCCCGAGGCGTTCGATCCCGATCGCGATCCCAACCCGCATCTGGCGTTCGGCCGGGGCATCCACTTCTGCCTGGGCGCGCCCCTGGCCAGGCTGGAGGGGCGGATCGCGCTGAACATCCTGCTCGACCGCTTCGCCGTCCTGCGTACCGATCCGGAGGACTCCGTGGAGTTCATCCAGGCGCCGTCGCTGACCGGGCTGCGCCGCCTTCCGCTGCTCGGGAAGCCGTCGATGTGAGGTCGCGGGGCGGGGCCGCGTGGCCCCGCCCCCGTGGCGACCTGAGGGTCAGCGGCCCTGGTTGGCGACGGCTTCGATGGCGGCCTTGGCGGCCTCGGGGTCGAGGTATTCGCCACCCCGCCGCACCGGCCGGTAGTCGGCGTCGAGCTCGTAGACCAGCGGGATGCCCGTCGGGATGTTGAGCCCGGCGATGGTCTCGTCGTCGATGCCGTCGAGGTGCTTGACCAGCGCCCGCAGGGAGTTGCCGTGAGCGGTCACCAGGACGGTGCGGCCGGCCGCCAGGTCGGGGACGATCTCGTCGTACCAGTACGGCAGCATCCGCTCGACCACGTCCTTCAGGCACTCCGTGCGGGGCATCAGCTCGGAGGGCAGCAGGGCGTAGCGGGCGTCTCCCACCTGGGAGTATTCGTCGTCGTCGGCGATGGGGGGCGGGGGCGTGTCGTACGAGCGGCGCCAGAGCATGAACTGCTCGTCGCCGAACTCCTCGCGGGTCTGGGCTTTGTTCTTGCCCTGGAGGGCGCCGTAGTGGCGTTCGTTGAGCCGCCAGCTGCGCTTGACCGGGAGCCAGAGCAGGTCGGCCTGCGCCAGCGCCAGCTGGGCCGTCTGGATGGCCCGGGTCAGCAGGCTGGTGTGCAGGACGTCGGGACGCACCCCGGCGTCCTGGAGGAGCTTGCCGCCGCGCCGCGCCTCGTCCTCGCCCTTGGCCGACAGGCTCACGTCCACCCAGCCGGTGAACAGGCCCTTCGCGTTCCAGTCACTCTCGCCGTGCCTAAGCAGCACCAAAGTCGCCATGCGGCCAATCCTATGGTTCCCAGGAGGAGTCACCGGTCCGGGTCGGCGAAGCGGGGGCAGGCTACCGGTCCGGGTCGGCGAAGCGGGCGAAGGCCTGGAGGTTGGCCAGCGACTCTCCCCGCTTGGCCCGCCACTCCCACTCCCGTCTGATCGACGAGGCGAACCCGAGCTCCAGCGCCCGGTCGAACCACTCGTCGGAGTACGTCAGCACGCACCCCAGCAGCCGGTCGATCTCCTCCTCCGTGACGGCGGTCAGCGGCAGGCGGCCGACCAGGTAGACGTCACCGACGGGGTCGAGGGAGAAGTGCACTCCGTACATCGAGCCGTTCTTGCCCAGCAGCCAGCGGTAGAACTCGGTGTGGTTCTCGTCGGGCTGCCGGCAGAAGAACGCCTCGACGTGCAGCATCCGCTCCCCCACGATCAGCCAGGTCATGGTGGCGAGCTTGTGCTGCCCGGGCAGCTTGGCGAGGAACGCCCCCGGCCGCGGCTCGTCATAGGAGACGTCCGCGGCCTTGAGCGCGGCTTCGACGACTTCGCGCATGCCGCCCAGGCTAGAACAAAGTACGGTCAGAAGGCGCGGTCAGACGGCGGCCACGGAGATCGGGTGCAGGTTCGCGACGGCGGCGGCGTAGACCTCCCTGAGGTGGGCGGCCGTGGCCTGCCAGCCGAACGCGGTGGCGTGCGTCCGCGCCCCCGCCGAGAGCTGGTCGCGCCAGCGCGGCTCGGTGAGGAAGCGGCGCAGCGCCCGCGCCCACTGGGAGGGGTCGTGACCGTCCAGGAGCAGGCCGGAGACCCCGTCCTGTACGGCGGTGCGCAACCCTCCGACGGCCGCCGCGGCCACCGGCGTGCCGCACGCCTGCGACTCCAGCGCCACGAGCCCGAACGACTCGCTGTAGGAGGGCACGACCGTGACGGAGGCGGCGCGGTACCAGTCGGCCAGTTCCTCCTGGGGAGCGGGGGGCACGAGGCGGACGACGTCGGAGATGCCCAGCTCGGTGGCCAGTTCCGCGAGGAACGAGGGCCGGGCCAGGCCGTTGCCCGACGGGCCTCCGACGCAGGCCACCACCAGGCGCCCGCGCAGGGAGGGGTCGTCGATGAGCATCCTGGAGGCGGCTCGCAGCAGCACGTCCGGCGCCTTGAGCGGCTGGATGCGGCCGACGAACAGCAGCACGTGGGCGTCCTGCGGCAGGCCGAGCCGGTGCCGGGCGGCGCCCTGTGAAGCGGGCTGGAAGAGGGTGAGGTTGACGCCGGGATTCACGACCACGACGCGGCCGGGGGCGGCGCCGTACAGGCCGATCAGCTCGGACGCCTCCTCCGAGGTGTTGGCCACGAGGCGGTCGGCGATGCTCACGACCTGTTCCTCGCCGACCACGCGCGCCTGGGGCTCGGGGCGGTCGCCCTGGGCGAGCAGCCGGTTCTTGACCTTGGCCATGGTGTGCATGGTGTGCACGAGCGGAACGCCCCAGCGCTCCTTGGCCAGCCAGCCGACCTGGCCGGACAGCCAGTAGTGGGAGTGGATGACGTCGTAGCGGCCCGGGTCGTAGACGGCCTCGGTGCGCAGCACCTCCGACAGGAACGCGCAGAGCTGGCCGGGCAGGTCGGCGCGGTCCATCTCCTCGTAAGGACCGGCCGTCAGGTGACGGACGAGGACGCCGGGGACGAGTTCGGCCACGGGCGGGAGGTCACGGGAGGTGGCCCGGGTGAAGATCTCCACCTCCACGCCGAGTTCGGCCAGCCGTTTGGCGGACTCGACGATGTACACGTTCATGCCACCGGCGTCGCCCGTCCCGGGCTGGTCCAGCGGTGATGTGTGCATGCTGATGGTCGCGACCCGGCTCACCCGTCGTCGCCTCACTCGACATCACCTCCAAGCGATGTACAACAAATCCGAATTTTTCGACATTCCCGACAGACAGTCACAACCGGGGGTGCACAACCGCCGTCCGCGACCCCGCCTGGCAGGATGTGACACATGCGGAAGACGGCTGTGGTGACCGGTGCGAGCAGCGGGATCGGAGAGGCGACCGCGCGGCGGCTGGCCGCCGAAGGGTATGACGTGGTGGCGGGGGCGCGCCGTCGCGAAAGGCTGGAGAAACTGGCCGCGGAGACACCCTCGATCAGGCCGGTGACGCTCGACGTGACCTCGCAGGAGTCGGTGGACGCGCTGGCCGCCTCGCTGGAGCGTTGCGACGTGCTGGTCAACAACGCCGGCGGCGCCCACGGCCTCGAACCGGTGGCCGATGGCCGGCTGGACGACTGGCAGCGCATGTACGACGTCAACGTGCTCGGCTCCCTGCGCGTGACCCAGGCGCTGCTGCCCCGGCTGGTGGAGTCGGGTGACGGGGTGCTGGTCATGCTCACCTCCACGGCGGCGTTCGACGCGTACGAGGGCGGCGGCGGTTACGTCGCGGCCAAGCACGCCCAGCGCACGATGGCCGAGACCCTCCGCCTCGAACTCGTCGGCAAGCCCGTGCGGATCGTCGAGATCGCCCCGGGCATGGTGCAGACGGAGGGCTTCGCGGTCACCCGGTTCAGGGGCGACGAGGCGGCCGCCGCCCGTGTGTACGCCGGCGTGCCCGACCCGCTGACCGCGGGCGACGTGGCCGACGCCATCGCCTGGGCGGTGACCAGGCCCGCCCACGTGAACATCGACCGCATGGTCATCCGCCCGCGGGCGCAGGCCGCCCAGCACAAGGTGCACCGGGTCGGTGGCTAAGCCCGTCGGGGCGATCACCCGGGGGACGACCGGGCACAACCGGCTGCGGCGCGGCGACCGCTGGATCGCCGCCGTGCACGGCCCGCTGCTGCGCTCGGCCGGACGGCCGCTCGTGGTCGATCTCGGGTACGGCGCGTCGCACACGACCACGCTGGAGCTGTTCACCCGGTTGCGCCGGGTGGCGCCGGGTGTGGAGGTCGTGGGGATCGAGATCGATCCGGCCCGGGTGGCGGTGGCGAAGCCGTACGAGCGGGAGGGGCTGAGCTTCCGGCTGGGCGGCTTCGAGCTGCCGGTCCCGCGCCCGCCCACGCTGGTGCGCGCCTTCAACGTGCTGCGGCAGTACGGCGAGGAGGACGCCTGGCGGTACTGGGACGTGCTGACCGGGCGGCTGGCCCCCGGCGGCGTCCTGGTCGAGGGCACCTCCTCGGAGAACGGGCGGCGGGCGGTCTGGGCGGGGCTGACGGCCGGCGGGCCGCGGACGATCACGTTCTCCGCCAGGCTGGACGCCTTCGAGCGGCCGTCCGATCTGGCCGACCGGCTGCCCAAGACGCTCATCCACCGGAACGTGCCGGGCGAGCGGATTCATGCGTTCCTGAGCGACTTCGATCGGGCCTGGGCGGTCAGCGCCCCCTACGGCGCGCACGGGCGGCGGCAGCGGTGGCTGGCCACGATCCAGGCCCTGTCGGGCTCCTGGCCGGTGCCGATGCGGCCGCCGCTGGGCGGCGTGGCGCGGTGGCGGCTGGGCGAGCTGACGCTCCCGTGGTCAGCGGTCGATCCACGCGCCTGAAAAATCCCGCGCAAATGGTCTATTTCGCACAGGTGATCTCCGGTATATGGTCACGGTGCGATCTAACTCGTTCAAGTTCGGTCGCAACCTGTCGGGGGGAGTCAGCACCGGTCCTCGTCAAGGAGCCGAGATGAGCAGATTCTCAGGCTGGGCCCGCCGCCTCACCGCGGTGCTGGTCCTCTCAGGAGCAGTCGTCGCCTTACCCGTGCAGGAGGCGCTGGCGGCGCCCCCGCTGACCACCCCATGGACCGCCGAGGTGAGCCCCGACAACGCGTTGCCGGAGTATCCGCGGCCCCAGCTCGTCCGCCCCGAGTGGCAGAACCTCAACGGCCTGTGGCAGTTCGCCGCGACCGGCTCCATCACCACCCCGCCGACCGGGCAGAACCTCGCCGAGCAGGTGCTGGTGCCGTACCCGATCGAGTCGGGGCTGTCGCGGGTCCAGCGGCACGAGGACCGCATGTGGTACCGCAGGGCCTTCACCGTGCCCGCCGCCTGGTCGGGCCGCCGCGTGCGGCTCAACTTCGGCGCGGTGAGCTGGGAGACCCGGGTGTGGGTGAACGGCACCTCGGTCGGCACCCACACCGGCGGCTACGACCCGTTCGGTTTCGACATCACCCCGGCCCTGCGCGCCGGCTCGAACGAGCTCATCGTCGGCGTGTACGCCCCGGTGGACGGCGCGGGCGCCCCGATCGGCAAGCAGCGCCGCTCACCCGGCGGCATCTTCTACACCGCGCACTCCGGCATCTGGCAGACCGTGTGGATGGAGCCGGTCAACGCCGCGAGCATCACCCGCCTCGACACCGTGCCCGACGTGGCCGCCGGGCAGCTCGACCTGGTGGTGCAGGCGGCCGGGGCCTCGGGCCAGCAGGTGCGGGCCGAGGTCATGACCGGCGGCGCCGTGGTCGGCACCGCGACCGGCGCGATCGGGGCGCACCTGCGGGTGCCGGTGCCGAACGCCCGGCTGTGGACGCCCGACGACCCCTTCCTGTACGACCTCAGGGTCACGCTGACCGGCACCGGCGGCGGCGACGTCGTGTCCGGATATTTCGGGATGAGGTCGGTGGGGAAGGCCGTCGTCGGCGGCGTGCTGCGTCCCACGCTCAACGGCAGGTTCCTCTACCAGCTCGGCACCCTCGACCAGGGCTACTGGCCCGACGGCATCTCCACCGCCCCCACCGACGCGGCCCTGCGCTTCGACCTGGAACAGCAGAAGGCGCTCGGCTTCAACACCGTCCGCAAGCACGTCAAGGTCGAGCCCGCCCGCTGGTACTACTGGGCCGACCGGCTCGGCCTGCTGGTCTGGCAGGACATGCCCTCGATGCGCACCGGCGTCACCCCCTCTGCCGCCGACCGCGCCAACTTCGAGAGCGAACTGCGCCGCATGATCGACCACCTGCGCGGGATCACCTCGATCGTGCAGTGGGTGCCCTTCAACGAGGGCTGGGGCGAGTACGACCCCGCCCGCATCGCCGACCTGGTCAAGAGCTGGGACCCCACCCGCCTGGTGAACAACAACTCCGGCTCCAACTGCTGCGGCTTCGACGGCGGCAACGGCGACGTGGTGGACGACCACATCTACGTGGGTCCGGGGACGCCGCAGCGGCCCGGCGCGAGCCGGGTGGCCGTGCTCGGCGAGTTCGGCGGCCTCGGCCTGCTCAGCCCCGGCAACCAGTGGCCGGGCACCGGTTTCGCGTACGAGATGACCGCGAACCAGTCGGCGCTGACCGACCGCTACGTCTCGATCAACGAGCAGCTCAAGCCGCTGATCACGGACAACGGGCTGTCGGCTTCGATCTACACCCAGCCCACGGACGTCGAGAACGAGGTCAACGGCCTGTGGACGTACGACCGCCGGGTGCTGAAGACGAACGCGGACCGCGTCCGCGCCGTCAACCGCTCGGTCATCCAGTCCGCCACCGGCCTGGTGACCGGCGGGCTCACCTCGCTGCGCGTCACCACCTCCGGCCACACCGACCGCTTCCTGCGCCACCAGAACGACCTGGCCCGCACGGACGTGGTCAACGCGGCGAGCGCGGACGGGCTCAAGCTGGACGCCACGTTCCGGGTGCGGGCGGGGCTGGGCGACAGCGCGTGCGTGTCGTTCGAGTCGCGCAACCTGCCCGGTCGTTTCCTGCGGCACTCCGGCTACCGGGTCCGTGCCGACGCCCGCGACGGGACGGCGCTGTTCGACCAGGACGCCACGTTCTGCGTGCGACCCGCGCAGGCGGGGACCGGCGTGTCGCTGGAGTCGCGCAACCTGCCGGGGCACTTCCTGCGCCACTTCTCCGAGGCCGTCTACGTGGCGCGCAGCGGCGGCCCGAACGCGTGGGACAGCCCTGCGTCGTTCGCCGCCGACGTCACCTGGCTGCCCGCGACGCCCTGGTGGCGCAGCGGGGCCGACCTGACGGTCGGGGCGGCGCAGTCGCTGCGGGTGACGACACCCGAGTTCACCGACCGGTACCTGCGCCACCAGAGCTCGCTGGCGCGCACCGACGTGGTCAACGCGGGCAGCGCGCAGGTGCTCAAGGAGGACGCCACGTTCTACGTGCGCCGAGGGCTGGCCGACGGGAGCTGCTACTCGTTCGAGTCGCGCAACTTCGCCGGGCACTACCTGCGGCACGCCGACTTCCGGGTGCGCAAGGACGCCCGTGACGGGACGGCGCTGTTCGACCAGGACGCCACCTTCTGCGCCCAGCCGCCCAGGGCCGGGGGCACGGGGGTGACGCTGGCGTCGTACAACATCGCCGGGCACGCCGTGCGACACAACGCCGAGGCCGTGCACATCGCGGTGCCGGGCGGCTCGCACGCCTTCGACAACCCGGTGAGCTACGACCAGGACGTCACCTGGGCGGTCGCACCTCCATGGGCGCCCTGATGTGAGCTCGGGGCGCGCTCAGAAGCGCGCCCCGAACGCGGCGTACGCGGCACTGTCGAGCAGCACGAACCTGACCTCCTCCACCGACGTCTCCGCCCGCCGAACCGTCTCCACGGCGATGCCGGCGGCGTCGTCCATCGGCCATGCGAAAATGCCGGTCGAGATCGCGGGAAAGGCCACCGAGGCGGCCTCCAGGGAGTCGGCCACCCGCAGCGACTCCCGGTAGCAGGAGGCGAGCAGCTCCGAGCGGTCCTCCGATGCGGAGTGGACGGGCCCGACCGTGTGGATCACCCAGCGGGCGCGCAGCCGGCCGGCCGTGGTCGCCACGGCCTGGCCGGTCGGCAGGCCGCGGCCGTAGTGGCTCGCGCGCAGCCTCCTGCACTCGGCCAGGATCTCCGGCCCGCCCCGGCGGTGGATGGCGCCGTCCACGCCTCCGCCGCCCAGGAGGGAGGAGTTGGCGGCGTTGACCACCGCGTCCACGGCCTGCTCGGTGATGTCGCCTTGGACCAGCGTGAGCTTCATGGTCCTGAGACTGTCACGAACCACTTTCACAACGCGTTCTTCACGAAGCCGCGCCACCCGGATGCCAGCTCGACACGTTGTAGAGCTACCCTGAATGGTGTGAAGGGTCTTGGCGAGCTTGAACGCAGCATCATGGACATCCTCTGGGCGGAGAGCGGCGCGCTGACCGCCCGCGAGGTCGGCAAACTGATCGCCGACCGCGACCTGGCCCCCACCACGGTCATGACCGTTCTCGACCGGCTCACCCGCAAGGGCTTCCTCGAACGCACCCGCGACGGGCGCGCGTGGAGATATCAGCCGGCCGAAAGCCGCGACGCGTACATCGCCGAGCTTATGCTTGAAGCCCTGGACCTGACGGGCGACCGCTCGGCCGCCCTGACCCGCTTCGCCCAGGCAGTGTCGGACCCAGAGGCGGAGATCCTGCGCAGAGCCCTTACGGAGCTGGAGGACGAGTGATCACGGCAGCGGTGCTGGCAGCGCTCGCCACGGCGTGCGCGGTCGGCTCCTGGCGTTTCACCACGGCCCGGTGGACCTCGCGCGCCCCGCGCCTGGCCATCATCCTCTGGCAGTCACTCGGCGTCTCGTGGGGCCTGGCCACCACCGGGGCCATGCTCGCCTACGCCGTCCAGCCCTACGACGTCGGCGCCCTGCCGGGGCTCATCGCGTTCGCGCACGGGCAGGCGCCCGCGCGGGCGTGGGACCCGCTGCACGTGCTGGCGCTGATCGCGGGGCTCACCGCGCTCGCGGTGCTGATCGTGGTGCTGCTCACCGCGGGCGTGCAGGCGCTGCGGGCCCGCCGCAGGCACCGCATGCTGCTCACGCTGATCTCCCACGACGACCCGGGCGTGCCGGGCGTGCGGGTGCTGGCCCATCCCAGCGCCGCCGCCTACTGCGTGCCGGGGCTGCGCTCGCAGGTCGTGGTCAGCGAGGGCGCGCTCAAGCTGCTGTCGGAGGACGAGCTGGCGGCCGTCCTCGCGCACGAGGCGGCGCACGTACGCGAGCGCCACGACCTGGTGCTGCTGCCCTTCGCCGCGCTGCGCCGGGCGATGCCGTGGTCGAAGGTGGTGGCCGAGGCCCAGGCGCAGGTGGAGCTGCTCATCGAGATGGCCGCCGACGACCGGGCCCGCCGCTACTGCTCGCCGCGCCGGCTGGCGACGGCGCTGCTCAGGTTCGGCACGGCGGGCGCCATGCCGACCCCGCACGGCATGCTGGGCGTCCAGGCGCAAAATGTCATGGCCAGGGTGAATCGCCTGGTCAAGCCCGATCCCGAGCTGTCCACGTCGGTGCGCTACGGCTTCATCGCGCTGTCTGTGAGTTTGGTCACCAGCACCCCGCTCCTGTGGATTTTCCAGCTGTAATGCTTGCTGGAGTTTATCACCGCGTTTGCATTTGCAAGCAGCGCGAGGCAGACTACAGGCATGGCACTACCCAAGGTCGGCTCGATCGGTGAATACATCCGTGATCAGCGGCAGCAGGCGAAGATCTCGCTGCGCCAGCTGGCCGCGGCTGCCGGGGTCTCCAACCCCTACCTGAGCCAGATCGAGCGGGGGCTGCGCAAACCGAGCGCGGAGATTCTCAACCAGATCGCCAAAGGACTGCGCATCTCCTCACAGGCGCTCTACGTGCAGGCGGGCCTCATCGAGGACCGCGAGCCGCCGAGCGATGTGATCACCGCGATCCGGGCCGACGCGAATCTCAGCGAACGGCAACGCCAGGTGCTGATCGACATCTACGAGTCGTTCCTCAAGGAGAGACGCGCCGAAGACGAGCAGACCTCCCAGAATGCCCGTCCCCGGCACGACTCCGATACGGACGACGAGCCGCTGCCCGAGGAGTTTCTCGCCGCACTTGAGCCCTACGCGGCGACCTCACGCAACGGCAACGTCACCCAGGAAACCAAGGAAGGTTAACCCATGACGCTCGCCACCGAGGTCAAGAAGCTCACCGAGTCCAAGCCGTTCTACGCGGTCGCCGGCGCCGGCGACTATGCGGTCGAGAAGCTGCGCGAGCTGCCCGAGCAGCTGCTGAAGCTGCAGTCGCGCCGCACGGAGCTGGCCAAGGACCTGCCGGTCAAGGCCCGCGAGTACGCCGACAAGGCCGAGGGCATCGCCAGGGAGCTCCCGGAGAAGGCGCGTGAATACGCCGATCAGCTCTCCCACCGGGCCACCGAGGTCTACGAGGACTTCGCCACGCGCGGCCGCAAGGTCGTCAGCAAGACCACGGGCGAGGCCGCGCTGGAGCTGGAAGAGGTGTCGGTGGCCGCCGAGCCGCCCGTCGCCGAGCCGATCGAGCCGGCCAAGAAGACCCGCACCACCAAGACCACGAAGACCACCAGGGCCTGACCAGGCTCGCTGGGCCCGTCTCCCGATCCGGAGGCGGGCCTTTCCGTTCAGGGGTGCCCGCATGACGGGGACGCCTATTAGGCTGAATCCGATTCATCGGCGTTGGGCGGAGACGAACACATGACTATGATCTACGGGGTCTTCAACCTCCTCTTCCTGGTGCTCGCCGTGGCCATCCTGGGCATGTCGGTCTACGCGTTCATGCACGCGGTACGAGTGCCGACCAACGCCTTCGTCTCGGCGGGCAAGCTGAAGAAGAACCTGTGGCTGCTGATCCTGGGTCTGGCCACGCTGTTCTCGGCCGCTGGGGCGCTGTCCTACTTCGACGCCTTCATGCAGGTCGGCGGGGCCGCGTTCCTCGGCATCGGCCTCGGCATCTTCTCGATCGCGGCGGTCATCGCGGCCACGATCTACATCGTCGACGTCAAGCCCGCCGTCAAGGGCATGGGCGGGCGCGGCGGCAACAACGGCCCGTACGGGCCGTGGTAACCGGGCTCACCCGGTTCAGGCCAGTTCGGCCGCCAGCCAGGCGGCCAGGCTCTCGTGCCCGGCGAGCGTGGGATGCACGCCGTCGGGCAGGATCGCCTCCGGCGGCCAGCGCCTGCCCAGCGGATCGAGGAATGGAACGTTCCACGCCCTGGCCGCCGCCGCCAGCGCGTCGCGCACCCCGTACGCCTTCCTGGGCGGGTCGCTCAGCCAGATCGGGCCGATCATGACGATCTCGGTCCGCGGCCACTTCGCCCGCACCTGCCCCAGCAGCCGCCCGGCGGCCTGGCGCACCTGCTCGGCGCCGCAGCGCCGGTCGTTGTGGCCACCGGAGACGACCAGCAGGTCGGGCGCCGGGCGCCAGGACAGCTCCTCCTCGAACGAGCGCTGGAACGTGCGCCCCACCCGGCCCGCGTTGCAGTAGCCGGTACCGCTCGCGCCCGCGATGATCGGCTGCCGGCCCATCAGCCGGGCGGTCGCGGACGCGTACGTGCGCCAGGTCGGCACAGGACCCGAGCCGACCGTGAAGCTGTCGCCCACGAACATCATCACCCGCGCCGCCGGAGGGCGGGGCTCGGCGGGCTGGACCGCCGCGCAGGACGGCGCCGCCAGCACCGCGATGACCGCCAGGGAGAGCCGGTTCGTCAGGCCACGCATGACCACCTCAGGGCACTAGGCTGCCGAATATGAGCACCGATCTCCACGGACGTACGCGACGATTGGAACTGTCCGACCAGAATCTGCGTGACTTCGAAGCCGTCGTCCTGGACGCGACGCCCGAAGGGATCGTGCTGAGCAGGTCGGCATTCTATCCGGGCGGGGGCGGCCAGCCGGCGGATCACGGAGTTCTGATCTGGCAGGGTGTCGAGACCCGGATCGTGGGGGCGCGCAAGGGCGACGACCTCTACCTGATCCCGGCGGAGGGCGACCCGATCCCGCCGGCCGGCACCGTGGTCGAGGGCGCGGTGGCCGACGCGCGGCGCTCGGCCCTCATGCGCACCCACTCGGGCCTGCACGTGCTGTGCGGGGTCGTCTTCAGGGACTACGGCTGCCTGGTCACCGGCGGCAACATGGACGAGCTGAGCGCTCGGATGGACTTCAACCTGCCCGAGGTGCCGCCGGGGTTCAAGGAGGCCGTGGAGGACGCCTGCAACGCCGAGATCGTGGCCGACCGCCGCATCGACGTGAAGGTGCTGCCCAGGCCCGAGGCGTTCGCGATCCCCGACATCATCCGCACGGCGACGAATCTGGTGCCGGAGAGCGTCCAGGACGTGCGCATCGTCGACATCGTGGGCCTCGACACCCAGGCCGACGGCGGCACCCACGTGGCCTCGACCAAGCAGATCGGGCACATCAAGGTCGCCAAGATCGAGAGCAAGGGCCGCGGCTTCCGCCGCCTGCGCATCCAGATCTCCGGCTGACCGCCGCCCACGTCCGGGCGCGCGCGATCGGTCGCCCGCGCGTCCGCGGCGCGGGTCAGTAGACGAGGGCCTGGGCGCCGTCGGCGACGGCTTCCTCCACGAACGCCGGCGCGCCCGCGATGCGGACCCCCTCGATGACGTCGTCCACGGTGATGTTCCTGCGCGCCGCGCACTGGGTGCACAGCGTCACCCGGCCGGCCGCGAGGACGGCGTCGAGCAGGTCGGGCAGCGGCGCGGCGTGCGGCAGGACGAACTCCTTGGCCCGCCCGGGCAGCGCGAACCACGACGACTCCCCCGTCAGCCACAACGACACGGGTACGCCGCTCGCCAGCGCCGCCGCCGCGACCGTGAACGCCTGGTTGCAGCGCTCGGGAGCGTCGGCGCCGGCGGTAACCTTGATCACCAGTGATCGTGCCATGCCCGCCACCCTAACGCGCCGCCCCCCACTACTCTTGGGACCATGGAAGAACCTGAGGTGCACCCGGCCTTGGAGCCGATCTCGTTCCTGCTGGGCCGGTGGGAGGGCGCCGGAGTGGGCGGCTACCCGACGATCGAGAGCTTCAACTTCGGGCAGGAGATCGAGTTCGGGCACAACGGCAAGCCGTTCCTGACCTACGTCAGCCGCACCTGGCTGCTCGACGAGGAGGGCAACCGGGTCAAGCCGCTGGCGACCGAGTCGGGCTACTGGCGGGCGCTGCCCGAGCGGCAGATCGAGGTCGTGCTCTCGCACCCGACCGGGATCGTCGAGGTCTACATCGGCGAGGTCGTCTTCCACAAGATCGAGCTGCGCACCGACGTGGTCGCGCGCACCGCCACGGCCAAGGAGTACAGCGCGGGTCACCGGCTCTACGGCCTGGTCAACGGCAACCTCATGTGGGCGTACGAGATGGCGGCGGTCGGCCACCCGCTCACGGACCACATGTCGGCCGAGCTGAAGAAGGTGGCCTGAGCGACCGTGAGCACCCCCTTCACCGCTGACGCCGTCGAGGCGATCAAGCGCCACATGAACGACGACCACGCCGGCGACTCACTGATCATCGTGCGCGGGATGGGCGGGCGGCCCGAGGCGACGAGCGCCGTGACGAGTGACGTGGACGCCGAGGCGATCACGTTCACGATCGACGGCGGTGAGGCCGTGCGGGTGCCCTGGGGCGAGACGCTCACCGAGCGGGCGCAGGTGCGCAAGGCCGTGGTGATGCTCTATCGGGACGCGTGCGGCCGGCTCGGGCTGCCTGCCCGCGGCGAGCACTGACGGCGTCTACTGAGGGGGCCTACTGAGAGGGCCTACTGAGAGGGCCTACTGACGGCGGGCATGAGAAGGGCCCCGGGCATCGCTCCGCCCGCGGTGCGGACGGGCCGGATGGACCATGGTCGGGACGGCGTCCCGCCCTCCGGCTGCCAGGGGCCCCGGTGGTTGCCTCGTATTCGCTTCTACCGTCACGAGACAACAGTCCGCGAGGTCAGCGGACAACCACCTCGCTGATCCGTCTATGACTAACCATTATTCGGACCACCTCCTTTCCGCGTACCAACGAAGCTATGCGGTATGCCGCGAAAGGGGCAAGTGAATATCTTCCGGGGGCATGCGGCCGGACTTCGCGGCCTCCGGATCTCTGCGCCTACACTCGGGACATGACCGAGACGCAGTGGCATGAGGAACTCCGCGCCAAGGGCTACCGGGTCACCCCACAGCGCCAGCTCGTCCTCGAAGCGGTCAAGGACCTGGAGCACGCCACGCCCGAGGAGATCTGCGCCAAGGTCCGCGAGACGGCCCGCGGGGTCAACATCTCGACCGTCTACCGCACGCTGGAGCTGCTCGAAGAGCTCGGCATGGTCACCCACACCCATCTCGGGCACGGCGCGCCGACCTATCACCTGGCGGCCGAGGCCGACCACGTCCACCTGGTCTGCCGGGGCTGCGGCGAGGTGTCCGAGGTGCGGCCGGAGCTGGCCGAGGGTCTGATCAACGGGCTGGACGCGGAGATGGGGTTCGCCGCCGACGTGCACCACCTGACCGTCTTCGGCCGCTGCCGCAACTGCCGCTGACCCGCCGCTCCGCGCACCGGCTCCTGTACGCGCTCAGCGGACGCCCCCTTTCCTGGCCGGCCTGCGACTGCGGATAGCCTGGAGGGCATGCGTAGCCCTCTGCTCGACCTCCCCGGTGCCGTCCAGGCAGACGCCCCGGACTCCGATGTGGCGGCGCACTACGGCGACCTGTTCGCCGAGCAGCGCGCGCTGGTCAAGGGAGAGGCGGTCGTCGACCGCAGCAACCGCGAGGTGATCCGGATCTCCGGCGCCGACCGGCTGAAATGGCTCAACGACCTGACCTCGCAGAAGCTCGACTCGCTGCGTCCCGGCGAATGGACCCAGACGCTCGACCTCGACCTCCAGGGCCGCGTCCAGCACCACATGACCCTCGTCGACGACGGCGAGAGCATCCTCGCCCACGTCGAGCCTGGCACGGGCAAGAGCCTGGCCGACTACCTCGACCGGATGCGGTTCATGCTGCGCGTCGAGGTCACCCTGGTCGACGACCTGGCCGTGCTGTCCACGGCCGGCGAGGACTTCCTGGTGCCGCGGGCCGAGCTGGCCGAGCACCTGGGCAAGCCGCTGGCCGGGCTGTGGGCGTACGAGGCGCTGCGGATCGAGGCGCACCGGCCGCGGCTCGGCTTCGAGACCGACCACAAGACGATCCCCCACGAGGTGGGCTGGATCGGTGCGGCGGTGCACCTCAGCAAGGGGTGCTACCGGGGCCAGGAGACGGTGGCGCGGGTGCACAATCTGGGGCATCCGCCGCGCCGCCTGGTCTTCCTGCACCTCGACGGCAGCGTGGACACCCTGCCGCCGCACGGCGCGCCGGTGATCTTCGAGAGCCAGGAGGTCGGGGTGGTCGGCTCGGCCGCTCGGCACCACGAGCTGGGGCCGATCGCGCTGGCCGTGATCAAGCGTACGGTGCCGGTGGACGCGCCGCTGCTGGCCGGTGGGGTGGCCGCGGCCCAGGAGGTCGTGGTGCCGCCGGACGCGGGCCGCAACGTCAGCATCGACCCGTCGCTGCGCCGCCGCATCCGCTGACGCAGCCGCTCCAGCGCCGCCTGTCCCAGCCCCGCCCGCCCCCTCCGCCGATCAGGGCGGGCGGTCGGTCGGTGGTGGTGTCACAGCTCCAGGATCAGGGTGATCGGGCCGTCGTTGACCAGTGAGACCTTCATGTCGGCCCCGAAGATCCCGGTCTCCACGTGCGCGCCCAGTGTCCGCAGCTCCTCGACCACGGCCTCGACCAGCGGCTCGGCGACGGGCCCAGGGGCGGCCGCCTGCCAGGTGGGCCGGCGGCCCTTGCGCGCGTCGCCGTACAGGGTGAACTGGCTGATCACCAGGAGCGGCGCCGAGACGTCGGAGCAGGACTTCTCGCCGTGCAGGATGCGCAGGCCCCACAGCTTGGCGGCGAGCTTGGCCGCCTCGGCGCGGGTGTCGCCGTGGGTGACGCCCACGAGGACGAGCAGGCCGGGCTCGGTGACCGCCCCGACCGTGCGCCCCTCGACCTCGACCGACGCGGAACTGACCCGTTGTACGACTGCTCGCATGGGATCCCATTCTGGACCCGTTCTGGACCAGGAAGAACAGTCCCTAAACTCGTGCCGAAAGGGGATATGACATGTCGATGATCGTAGAAGTCGTCCGATCCGGGTTCGTGGAGTCCACGCATCAGGTGCGCGTGCTGACGGCGGACGCCCAGGGGCGCCCGGTCGAGACGAGGGGCGCGGTGCACGTGCCGGTGTCCCCGCGGTCGTCGATGAAGCCGCTGCAGGCGCTCGGCATGCTCCGCGCCGGGCTCGACCTGGAGGGTGAGCTGCTGGCGCTGGCCTGCGCCTCCCATTCCGGCGAGCCCTTCCATGTGGACGGTGTCAGGAAGATCCTGGCGGGCGCGGGGCTGGAGGAGGAGGCGCTGCTCTGCCCTGAGGACTATCCGTTCGACCGGGCGTCGACCGAGCGCGGGCGCGTGCAGATGAACTGCTCGGGCAAGCACTCCGCCATGCTGGCCACCTGTGTGCTGAACGACTGGCCGCTGAGCACCTACCTGGAGCCGGCGCATCCGCTGCAGCGGGCTATCCGGGCGACCGTGGAGGAGTTCACCGGCGAGCGGGTCGCGGCCTCCGGGGTCGACGGGTGCGGCGCGCCGCTGTTCTTCGTCTCGATGCTCGGGGTGACCAGGGCGTTCAGGGCGTTCGCGCAGTCCTCGGAGGACTCGTACGAGCGCAAGATCCTCGACGCGATGCGCGCCCACCCCGAGTGGACCTCGGGCACCGACCGGGCGGAGGCCAAGCTGATGCGGGCCCTGCCCGGCCTGATGGTGAAGACGGGCGCCGAGGGGTTCGAGGCGTTCGTGTTCGAGGACGGGCGCGCGGGCACGGTCAAGGTGGAGGACGGCTCGGGACGTGCCCGCGTGCCCGCCACCGTGGCGGCGCTGCGCTCGCTCGGCCTGGACGCGCCCGAGCTGGCCGACCTGGCCGCTCCGCCGGTTCTGGGCGGCGGGCGGCCCGTCGGGGAGCTGAGGATCCGCTAGGGCCCTCAGAGGGTGCGGAACTGGCGGGTGGCGGAGATCGCGCCGGAGGTCGTCGTGGTGAACGTGCGCATCGATCCGGCGAACTTGGACAGGTCCCACTCCGCCGGCCCGTGATACCAGTAGAGGTTGTCGGCCTGGTGGCCGTTGCCGGTGACGGAGGCCACCACCCGCGCCCAGTGCTCGACCCCGTCGAAGATCACGGCGTAGGGCAGGTAGCGGGAGAAGAGCTCGACCCGGTGCTGCTCGGGCACGTCGCCGAGCTCGCCGGAGAACAGGTACTGGCGAAAGCCCATCGTGTGCGCCAGCGCCGCCGAGCCCTTGGCGGTCTTGGCCGGCATGTACTGGCCGCCGACGGCCAGCGCGCCGCCCGCGATGACCAGGGCCAGACCGAGCAGCCCGTACGTGGTGAGCCAGGCCAGCGCCGCCGTGGCGATCAGCCCGACGCCGATGAGGATCACCCCGATCGTGGTCCACCGGGTGCGCTCGGTGTCGGGACGGCGGGCGAACCAGCCCTGCCTGACCACGTCGGCGTAGAGCGCGTCGCGCACCTTGCCCAGGTGGCTGACGAACGAGCCGGACAACTGCGACAGCAGCACCGCGTCGCGCCCGTCGAAGATGGCGTCGTAGAGGGCCTTCTCGTACGGCAGCAGGTCGTGAACCGGCGCGTTCGGGTTCCTGACCAGCATCCAGTCGGGGGCGTCGTACGCCTGCCGCGGCTGCTCGTCGATGCGCAGGTAACCGCGGACCGCGAGGTCGACGATGGTGGCGGTCACGTCGACCACGTCGGCCTGCTCGTCCACCAGGGTGCCGATCTGGCCGGGCCGGACCCCGTCGGGCGGGGAGAAGTGACCGTTCTGCACCGGATCGACCGCGCCGCCCTCGTGCCCGGCGACCCTGGCGTCCCTGCCGCGCGTCCAGTAGATCAGCGCGACGCCGCCGAGCAGCAGCACCAGCAGGCCGGCCAGCGCGCCGCCGGTGACGGTGTCGAGCGTGAAGGCGGCGGCCAGGGAGAAGCGCCGCTCCAGGATCGGTGCGCCGCCGCTGGAGCCCTTCGGGTAGCCGACGACGACGGTGAGGGCCTGGCCGGCCGGGATCGCCTCCTGCTCGAAGTCCGCCTGGGTGGCCGAGTGGTCCATGGAGGCCGAGGTGCAGCCGATGGCGGAGGTGAGCTCGCCGGCGAAGCAGGACAGGTTCTGGACCTGCCCGGGGCCGCTCACCTTGACCGTGGCCTTGGCGACCTGCTGGTTCCAGCCGTTCACGGCGAACCAGCGCAGCTCCTCGACACCGCCCGACGTGGTCACCGCTCCCTTGACGTCGTACTCGACGGTCTCGCCCGTCACGGTGAGCACGTCGCCGCTGAGGGTGCCGCCCTTGACGTTCGCGATCTGGTAGAGGCGGTCGTTGGCGTCGTCGTACCGCGTCCTGGTGATGAATGTCCGCTTGAGCCCGCCGGAAGCCCCGGTGATCTTCTCGACCACGTGCAGGGTGCCGTCCTTGCCGAGGGTCATCGTCACCTCGTCCGTGATCCCGGCCTCCGCTGCCAGGGCGGCGGGGGCGGCGGTCAACGTCAGAGCGGTGGCCGCCATGGCGGTCAACGTGAGTCTGATACCCGTCATGGCGGGAAATCGTAGCGGTTACGCCCTGTCAGTCCAGCGTGATGCCGGCCGCCGCCCGTTGCACGCTCTCCGGAGCGGCTCCCCGGCCGGGGTTCTCGTGGGCGAGCGCCTGGTTCGCCGCGACGAACGGGCGCATGCGCTCCTCGTAGCACGCGTACGCCGTACGCGGGTCGCGGCCGAGCTCCTCCGCCAGCACGTACGCCCCCACCATGGCCAGGCTCGTGCCCTGCCCCGACAGCGGCGAGGCGCAGTAGCCCGCGTCACCCACCAGCGCGACCCGCCCCTTCGTCCAGCGCTCCATCCTGACCTGGGCCATGGCGTCGAAGTAGAAGTCGTCGGACTCCCACATCGCCTTCAGCAGCCGCTCCGCCTCGAAGACCCCGGCGCAGCGCTCCTGGACGAGCCGCTTCTGCCCCTCGACGTCGCGGTGGTCGTAGTCGATCGCCTCGGACCTGAAGCCCAGGTTGACCCGCAGCTCGCCCGGGTCGCGGTCGCTGAACAGCGCGCCGCCCGCCTCGCCCTCGTTGAACCAGGTCTGCCAGCGGTCCAGGCCGAGGAAGTTGGGGGCGGTGTAGATGGAGACGTAGGTGCCGAGGTGGTGCACGAACTGCCGCTCCGGGCCGAAGGCGAGCCGGCGCACGTTGGAGTGCAGCCCGTCGGCGCCGATGACGCGGTCGTAGCGCTCCTTGCGGCCGCTCTCGAACGTCACCTCGCCGTTCTCGCTCAGCGTGGCGATCGAGTCGCCGTAGAGATAGCGGGCGTCGGAGGCACCGACGAGGACGGCGACGAGGTCGTCGCGCATGATCTCGACGTCGGGGCTGTCGAAGCGTCCGCCGCTCAGCGTGCTCTCCTCGTCGCGCATGAGCTCGTTGCCGGCCGTGTCCACCATGGACATGCCGCGCATGGTCGTGCGCAGCGCCTTGATCCGCTCCAGCAGGCCCATGCGCGCGGCCACGGTGAGCGCGGCGCCCCTGAGGTCGACGGCCTGGCCGCCCTTGCGCGGGGCGGGCGCGCGCTCGACGACCGTGACGTCGTGGCCGTGCCGGCGCAGCCAGTACGCCAGCACGGGCCCGCCGACGCTCGCCCCTGAAACGAGAACCCTCATGATCTGCTCCCTGCTGTTGACGTTGTACGCGAAACTGAATGTACGCAGTACATACAGCAGGCAGCAAGGCTATAGTGGGCAGATCTGTACTAGTACAGGAGGACGCATGACCACCCCTCCCCACGCCCTGATCGCGGCCGACATCAAGCGGCGCATAGCGGAGGGCAGGCTGCGCCCCGGCGAGCGGGTGCCCTCGACCAGGCAGCTGGCCCGTGACTGGAACGTCGCCCTGGCCACCGCCGCCAAGGCGCTCACGCTGCTGGCCAGGGAGGGCGTCGTGGTGGCCGAGCCGCGCGTCGGCACCGTGGTGGCGCGGGGTCGCGGCCAGAAGCCCAGGCCGGCCGCCTCCGAGCACGACCTGACGCGGCGGCGCGTGGTGCGCGCGGCCGTCGAGCTCGCCGACGTGGACGGGCTGGCCGAGCTGACCATGCGCGCGCTCGCCGACCGGCTGGGCGTGGCCACGATGTCCCTCTACCGCCACGTGGGCGGCAAGGACGACCTGGTCGTGCTCATGGTGGACGCGGCCGTCGCGGAGTTCGCGCTGCCCGGCGAGCAGCCGGACGACTGGCGGGCCGGGCTGGAGACGATCGCCCGCCTGCAGTGGGCCTCCTACCGCGCCCACCCGTGGATGGCCGGGCTGAGCTCGATCACCCGGCCGGTGCCCTCACCCGCCCTGCTCAGGCACACGGAGTGGGCCATGCGGGCGCTGGCGGGCAGCGGGTTCGACGCCGAGACCAGGATGTACGTGCAGATCACGCTCTACGGCTACGTGCAGGGCATCGCGGCCAACATCGAGAAGGAACGGCGGGCCCAGGCGGCCACCGGGGTCACCGCCGACGAGTGGATGGACGAGCGGGGCGACGAGCTGCGCTGGATCGGCGAGTCGAGGGACTATCCGGCCTTCGTCCGGCTCCTGGACGAGCTGGGCGAGTTCGACCTCGACCTCGACCGGCTCTTCGAGTTCGGCCTCGGCGCGCTGCTCGACGGGCTCACCCCGCTGATCGAGCACGGCCGAGGCCGGAACGAACGCTGACGCCGACCCAGCCGCCCCAGCCGGGTCGGCGCGGGTCGGCGCCGCAGGACCCTCGTCGCCGGCCGGGTCAGCTCTGCAGAACGGTCAGCTCTGCAGGACGGCCGTCAGCCGCTCCTGGCGCAGGGCCTCGTAGCGGGAGTCGTCGAGCGGGGCCAGCTCCCCGGCCCGCCACGACAGCAGCAGGTCGGCCAGCGCGGGGTTGCGGGCCAGCGCGGGGCCGTGCAGGTAGGTGCCCACGACATGGCCCGCGTAGCAGCCCTCGAACCCGTCGCCGTTGCCCACGCCCTTGATCGTCTGCGACAGCGGCCTGACGCCGGGACCCAGGCTGGTGACGCCCATGTGGTTCTCGAAACCGGTCAGCGTGGGCAGGTTGAGCGCGGCGTCCACCTCGGCCACCAGCTCGCCCACGGCCCGCGCGGGACCCCGGGTGCTGGCGATGTCGAGCAGGCCGATGCCGTCGACCGGCTGGCCCTCCTCGCCGCCGAACGTGCTGCCCATGATCTGGTAGCCGGCGCACACGGCCAGCATGGCCGCCCCGCGCGCGATGGCCCGGTGCAGGCCGCCGTCTCTGCGCAGGCGCTCGGCGGCCAGGATCTGCGGCCGGTCCTCGCCGCCGCCGATCAGGTAGATGTCGCCGGTCTCGGGAACGGGGTCGGCCGAGCGTACGTGGATCGTCTCGGTCTCGATGCCCCTGCGCTGCGCCCGCTGCTCAAGGACCAGGACGTTGCCCTGGTCACCGTAGGTGCTCAGCAGGTCGGGGTAGATCCAGACGATGCGAAGGGCACTGTCAGACGGCACGGCCGAACTCCGTTCGGATGTCCTGGAAGGCGGTGTAGTTGGCGATCACGTCGACCCGGCCCGGCGGCTGCATGGCCAGCGCCTCCGAGAACGTGCCGCACAGCGTGAACGGCACGTCGGCCACGTCGAGCCGAAGCGCCATGTCGAGCCGGCGCTGACCGGTGACGAAGACGGGCCGCCCGCGCAGGATGCGGTAGTCGACGTCCCACAGCCACGAGGTGTCGCGGCCGTCGGGGCCCTGCGCGTTGACCGACAGGATGATCGGGAACTGCGGGTCGGCGACGTCGAACGCCTCCAGCCAGCCCGCCGGGTTCTTCGCCAGCAGCAGCCGCGCGTGCCTGCCGTCACGCTCGACGGTGGTGTAGCGGCCGGCCACCGAGGTGACCTCGCGCAGCCTCGGCAGCGCCTGCTCCACCGGCAGCCCGAACGCGTCGGCCACCGCCAGCGCCATCACCGCGTTGGAGCGGTTGGCCTGGCCGGGCAGCTGGATGTCGAGCAGCCAGCGCTGACCCTGGGGGTCGATCGCCGCGTCGTCGTCGACCGCCCACTGCGGCTCGGGCCGGTGGAACGTGCACTCCCTGCACGCCCAGTCGGCGTCCTTGCGGTCGAGCGGGCCGCCGCACTCGGGGCAGCACCAGGAGTCCTCCTTCCAGCGCTGCCCGCCGGCGACCCAGGTCACCTTGGCGGCCGTCGAGGCGCCCCAGGTGACGAGCGGGTCGTCGCAGTTGGCGATCACGTGGGTCGGCTTGCCGGACAGCGCCCTGCGCCACTTCTGGGCCAGCAGCCAGATCTCGGCTGCGCGGTCCATCTGGTCGCGGCTGAGGTTCATCAGGCAGACGACGCCGGCGCCGGTGGTGTCGAGCACCTCCGGGAGGTATTTCTCGTCCACCTCCAGCACGCCGTAGGGGGCCCGCTTGTGCTGGGAGAGCGCGGAGACGTGGCCGGCCGGCATGTTGGCACCGAAGACGTTGGTGGCCACCTCGCCGAGCTCCAGCAGCGCCGACGTGATCAACCTGGTCGTGGTGGTCTTGCCGTTGGTCGCACTGACGAGGGCCAGCTTGCGATCTCTGGCGAGCTGGCGCAGGAGGTCGGGCTCGAGCATCAGGCCGACCCGCCCGCCGATCACCGAGCCGTCACCACGCCCGGTCATCCTGGACAGCGTGGCGGCACTGCGGCCCAGGGCGCTGGCGAGCTGGGCCCGCAGAGGAAGCTGGGTCATGTGCATGGATCCTAGTCGTCGTTGCCCCCAAGTCTGGAGAACCACAGCAAAACGCAGCCCGCGAGCTAGGAAGCCCGCGCTCGCGAGCCGATCGGGGACCGGCTCGCGCGGCGTGCGGCGGCGGTCAGGCGGGGGAAGGGGCGGGCTCGGCGAAGGCGATCTCCGGGGCGCCGCCCTGCTCGAACGGCAGCACGAACCTGCGCGGCCACGACAGCACCCCTTCCAGCCAGCCGGCCCCCATCGTCTGCCCCACGTGCCTGATCCTGGCCGACGCCTCCACGCCGATGGCGACCGTCACGATGTCGCGCTGCACGCCCTCGGCCTCGTCGTCGCCGAGGATGACCCGCCAGGCCAGCGACCGGTTGTGCTCCACCTCCATCGACAGCGGATGGTGACGCAGCGCCTTGGCCCGGTGACCGAGCAGCTCGGCGTGGATCAGGTCGCCCGAGCCGTTGCCGTTCGGCGGGCGGAACAGGGCGTACTCCATGGGCGGCGCGGGGCTGCGCAGGTTCGGGGCCGGCTGCCCGTACGGGAAGAGCCGGTCGACCTCGTGCAGCCAGCGCACCTGCGGGATGACCCACGACGCGCCAGGGCGCTCGCCGCCGCCGTCGAGTCCTGACAGCAGGCGGGTGGCGGTCTCGGCGGCCTTCTCCGTCAGCAGCGCCGGATCGAACCAGCTCCGCAGCGACCAGGCGCGCCGCTGCACCGCGCGTTCGACGAGGGTGGCGAGCAGGCACTCCCTGCGCCGCGCCGGCAGGTCGGCCCAGGCGGCCGACAGGGCGCGCGGAACCCCCGGCAGCGGCCGGTTGCTGACGAAGGCCAGCACGACGGTGTCGCACCAGATGCGCAGCCAGGCCCAGTCGGAGGCGTCGGCGAGCACGTCGGCCTCGCGCAGCTCCACCAGCGTGCACGCCTGCCCGGTACGGCACTGCGCCCCGCACGCGGCCGACCTGCGCCCGCGGATGGGCGGCGGCGGTCCTGGCAGCACCTTCTCCCTGGACTCCCCCAGCGGCACGCGCACCCGCAGCGGCCGGTCCATGCCGTCGGCGAACACCGCGGCCGAGCCCGGCTGGAGCGAGACCACGTGGCGGGACTGCTCCTCGCTCAGGTTCATGGCCGCCCCGACGAGCGACCTGTCGTCCTCGGCGGGCAGCCGGTGCACGACCTTCAGCGCGGTGTTCTTGACCACGTCGGAGATGAGCTTGGTGGGGATCTGCTCGGCCACCACGATGCCCTCGCCGTACGCCCTGATCTCCGCGAGCAGCCCGGCCAGCAACTCCACGGCGTGGGTGGAGGCCCGGCCGTGGCCGCGGTCGCGCAGCAGGCGGTGCGCCTCCTCGATCACGATGACGTGACGCAGCTCGGGGCTGCGCTCCCGCCTGGCGCGCATGCGCAGGTGCTCGACGATCCTGATGATCAGCGTGCCCATGAGGAACGCCTTGTCCTCGTCGTTGGCCACGTCCTCGATGGCCAGCACGACGTCACGTTCCAGCAGGCCGCCGATGTCGGCGGGGTGGCCGCCCTCGAAGAAACGCCCGGCCGAGCCCACCCGCAGCGAGCGCAGCCGCAGCGAGATGAAGCCTTCGACGTCGGCCTGCACCTCGCGGCCGTACCCGATCTCCTTGATGACGTCCATGGCGTGCTGCTGGAGCTGTTCGAGCGTGGGCACGCTGGGCGGGACGCTGGAGCCCGGCACGGCGCCGCCGGTGACCACGTCCCAGCCGGTGGCCTCGTAGACGCGCTGCAGAGCCAGCGACATGATCTGCGGGAACGGCTCCTCGGCGTCGAACGCGGCCATGAACAGCGCCCTGACCATGTCGATGTGCGCCTGGACCGGGTAGCCGGGCTCGGGTTCGAGCGGGTTTACGCTGAACGGCACGCCGTCGGGGGCCGACGGGTTGATCACGGTGACGGGGTCGTCGACGCGGCCGGCCATGGCGGCGTACTCGGACTTGGCCGGCTCGATCGCCAGCCACGGGATACGGGCCCTGCTGAGCTGCTCCAGCAGGTGCCGTACGGTCTGGGACTTGCCCGACCCGGTCGCCCCCGTGACGAAGGCGTGCCGGTTGAGCGTGGACAGCGGCACCCGGAACGTGCCCACGCCCCGGTCCTGGCCGTCGAGGATCTCGCCCAGCTCCAGCTCTCCGCCGGTGGCGCCCTCGTTCGACTCGGCGGTGACGTCGAAGAAGCCGGACTCCAGCACGCGCACGCCGGGCACCTCCCGCCTGGGCAGCCCGGCCAGCGCGGCCAGCGCCCCGGCGGTGGCCGCGAACGGCGCCGCGGCGCCGTCGGACGGATCCTGCATGGTGACGGCCAGCGCCTCCGACAGGGCGTAGGCGGCGCCGTGGGAACTGCGCAGCCGGTACGGGTGATGGCTCATCTCGACCGACCCCACGAGCACAGGTGCGATCTGCCGCAGCTCGTCGGCGGTGGCGCCGCCGGCCAGCACGCGCACGTTCCACAGGCCCGCCTCGCGGAAGGCGTCCAGCTCCTGCATGCGCCGCTCGGCCCGCTCGGCGTCGAAGCGGGAGCGCTCGGAGGCGTCGCCGTACTGGCGCAGCACGTTGAGCTGCGTGCGCAGGTGCGCCACCTCGGCGTCGAGCAGGTCGGTCGGCTCGGCGACGACGAGCCAGGCGAAGGGCCGCGACATGAGCGTGACCAGCGTCGACTCGAACAGCGTCGGCCGTTTGAGCTCGTCGGGGTCGAACTCGCGCCCCCTGCTCCCCAGCGGCGGCGCCTGCCGTCCCGGGCACGGCGCCCACACCAGGTCGGCCAGGTCGGCGAGATAGCCCTCGTCGAGCTCCGTGCCGCGCGCCCCGCCGGGGAACAGCAGCGGCTGCGGCCCGCTCGGATGACCGGGCGAGTCGGTGGCCCGGCGCGGCTGGCGCGGCGGCGACAGGGGCCCCGCGTTGGTGATGAGTTCGAGCGGCGCCCCCGATCCTCTCGACAGCCAGCCGATGACGAAAGGCCGGTCGCGCTGCGCCGCCGACAGCACCGCGGGAAGCACGGTGACGAAGTCCCACTCTGCCGACGAGCTTCGCGAGGGTGCTGCGATCGATTGGATTCGATACCAGGGCCCGCTCAGCGAGACACTCGGCTGCATTTCATTCCCCCACAGACGGTTCTTTGTTAAATTCCGCCAACCGTCAGCTCGTCACCTTGACATTGACCATGTCATTGCCTGCCCTTGCGCCAGTCCAGGCGTGGCGGTGGTGGCCCGAGGTTCGGCGGCGGCTCTCCGTCGCCGTCCCCGGCCCTGGGATCGAGCGCGAGTACGGCCTCGCGCACGTCGTCCAGCTCGCCGAGCGTGGTCTTGGGAAAGGTGAGGATGGCCGGGTTCGCGTCTGCCAGGCGTACGCGCCTCCCCTCCGCCGTGGCGTCCGTGACGATCACGGACGTCGTGGGTAGTTGCTGGAGCTGGTGCGGCTCCACGAGGAACTCGCGCGAGCGCTGCAGCACCCGCTCCTTCTCCGCGATCTTGTCGGCGGTCCTGCCCCACTCCGTGGACTCGGTGATGTCGCCGGCCAGGTCGTCGTGGTTCTCGTCGCGCCCTTCGTGCTCCTCGTCGTCGATCTGCGCGACGGTCGAGGTGTAGCCGCCGTCGAGGCCCGGCAGCGAGTCGCTGATCGTCTCGGTGAGCTGGGCCAGCTCAAGACGGTGCTCGGTGCCGACGTGCTCGCTGGCGACCCGGGCGTCCTCGGCGTTGCCGAGCCGCATGAACGCGACCGCGGCGTGCCCTCTGCCGAGCCGCTCGCGTACGGACGGGGTCAGCGACCGGTACGTCAGCACCAGCCCGGTACGGGAGGTCTCACAGGCGTCCATCAGCCGGTCGAGCACGTCGCCCCTGAGCTTGTCCGCGCCCGCCACGATGATGGTGTGGTACCAGGGCCGGTCGGAGGCGGGCGACTGGCGCAGGATGTGGGTCAGGGCGGTGGCCACGTACGTGCCGAGCACCCGGTTGCCGAAGACACCCGCCTGCCGGTCCATGCTCACCACCCGCAGCCTGGCGGGCGGCAGCCGTACGGCCTGCGTGCCCAGCGTCTCCAGCTTGCGCAGCTGCGACTCCAGCGCCCACGCCCGCTCGATCACCACCCGGTCGCTCACGCCGCGCCCGAACAGCGTGCCGATGCGTTCGAGCTGGGTCGCGGTGATCAGCCCGAACCTGAGGTCGTCGCGCGGGTCGCCCACCTGCGCCAGCGCCCGCAGCGCGGCGGTGACCTGGCTGATCGTGGCGTTCTCGCCGAGCACCTCCAGGACCCGCTCCAGGATGGCGTTGTCGAAGCTCAGGTCGCGGGTGGTGCGGTGCTCCTCGCTGACGCTGACGACGTGGGCCAGCACGTCGGCGAACGCCTCGGGCTTCAGCGTGGCGCCCAGGTCGAGCTTGGGCAGGTCGACCGGCAGCACCCACACCAGCGGGTCGTCTCCGCCCTTGCGGGCCAGCTCGATGAGGTCCTTGGCGATCGCGCCCTCGGACAGGTCGAGCACCGTCAGGTGGCCGCCGCTGTAGAGGCGGGTCGCGCCGAGCAGCGTCACGAGCGCGGACCAGCCGGGTAAGGTCCCGCCGGCCACGTCGATGCGGTCGATCTCGTCGGGCACCGCCACGGCGTACCAGGTGAGCTGCTTGTCGTGCCGGTCCTTGGACTCCTGCCACTCGCGGTAGCGCTGGGCGTGCTCCTCCTGCGCCTTGAACAGCTCCTTGTCACGTTCCCGCTGCTGCCGCTCGTCGCGGGCCTGCTGCTCCAGCACCCGGTAGCGGACCGCGCGGTCGCCCTGCATCAGCGCGAAGCTGCACACGGCCGCCACGCCGCCCGCGGCCACGAGCCCGACCAGGGCGAAGGACCAGGGCAGGTAGCCGGCCAGGGCGGCGGCGAGGATCAGCACGGTCAGGACCAGCATGAACAGGCGGAAGACCCGGACCGGCCGGTTGAGCATGTCCTCCTGGAGCCGCTCGCGGCGCAGCAGTTCGAGCCGGGCGGGATCGTCCTCGGCCTCGGCGGCCGGTTCCTCGGCGGGAGAGGGGCGCCTGGGTGGCGAGCCTGGGTCGGGGTGCAGCAGGATGTACTGCCAGCCCAGGTAGATGCGGTCCGCCTGGAGCTGGGCATGCTCGGGATGCACGTCCGCCACGTGACCCTCCGGCCGCCGGTATGTCATGAGGAGTAGGGATCAGCCCTTTCCGCTCCGTGACAGCGTATGAGCTACAAGGCCCGTAGCGGCAGGGTTTCTCGGCAATTCGACCAGTCCGATGGGAGCATTGCGGCAGATGGGACAAGCGATACCTATTACCATCCTTACCCATGACGGAACCCTCCGGCGGCAGCAGTGACAAGCCCAGACGCCCGGTAGTGGTGCCCGCGCTCGCCTTGACGGCGTTCACGGTCGTCGGCATCACCGCTCTGCTCGGCGGACTCAGCGAGGCTCCCGACGAACCGGAGGCCCTGGGCCAGGGCGCCGTGCTCGACCAGGGCCGCTACTCCACCAAGTTCGTCGAGTCACGGGTCACGGTGGAGAAGGCCCAGTTCGACTGGGAAGAGGACAAACGCTTCGTCGAGCTGGTCTTCGACGTCGTCAACCTGGGCGACGACACCTCCGGGATCGGGATGCCGCCGGAGAAGCCCGAGAGCGCCGTCACGGCCGGTGACTTCGCCGGCTCCCTCCTCAAGATCACGCCGGCCTTCTCCAAGGACGCCGGTCCGTTCACGTTCGTCCGCGTCAAGGGCGGGGAGAGCAGGCAGCTGCACCCGGGGGTCCAGAGCGAGGTCATCCTGCGCTACCGGCTCAAGGAGAACGAGCAGCCGCCGGAGAAGATCACGCTCGACGTGGGGGCCTTCGAGTATTCGGCCGACCCCGTCGCCGCGCTGCCGTACTGGTCGGTGGCCAGCAAGGAGGTCGGCGACAAGCAGATGCCCGAGATCAAGGCGCGGGTCGTGCTGCCGGTCAAGAAGGAGGGCACGACGTGACCACCACCCAGCAGCCTTCCTCCATGGTCCCGGCCCGCGGCGCCAGGCGGGCGCAGCGCCGGTCGGGCGGCTCCGGCGGCGGTGGCGTCGCGACCCAGGCGCTCGCCGCGCTCGCCGGGGTGGCGCTGATCGCCGTCGCCATGTGGGTGCAGAGCTTCCACCTGTCCGAGCTCGAAACCAGCGATCCGCTCGTCTACAGCGGCGCCAAGGGCGACATCGTGGACGCGCGGCGCTTCAGCCTGCAACTTGAGGACTTCTTCGCGGCCAAGTCGATCAAGAGCGGCGACAAGACCGTCCAGACCGACCAGATCTTCCTCGTCCTCAAGGTCAGGGCCAGGTCCGCCCTCAAGCCGTACCACCTGGGGCAGCCGGTGCTGACGACCGCCGACGGGAAGAAGTTCGACGCCACGGACCGGGTGAACAGCACCCGGACGCTGGCCGACAAGTGGGTGCAGCCGGACATCTGGCGCACCGGCGAGTCCTACTTCGAGGTGCCGCCGGCGGCCCTGGCGGGGGCGACCGTCACGTACGCTCTCCCCGGCTCCTTCCTCGTCGAGTCGTACCAGCCGGAGGTCGAGATCGATCTCGGCCTGGACGAGGAGGGCGCGCGCAAGCTGGCCACGTCGGCGCAGGCCGTCTACTCGACTGACAAGAATTGACATCCTCCCCCGCATGAAGGCGGGGATTCCAACGATGACTACCCCACGAGGAGGCGGTCGTGTTGCGGTTCGCGGTTCACCGGCCCGCCCAGCGGCGAGCCTCCCCGCGCAGCGACGGCATGCCCTGCCGCCGTATCCCTGATGTTCCTGGCCGCGCTGGCGTCGGCGTTGTCCTGGTGCCCGCAGGCGAGGCAGCGGAATCGAGATTGGCTCTGTCTCGACTCCGCCGCGCGGTGCCCGCGGGCGTTGCAGGTCTGCGACGTGAGACGAGGATCGATCTTGCGGATGCGGCCGGGAGCCTTGTGCTCCAGCCGCTCGACGAGCCGTCCCCAACCGGCGGCCAGGACACCCCGGTTGAGCCCGGCCTCCTGGCCCACGTTGCGGCCCGGCGCCTCGACCGTGCCCCGGGCCGAACGGGTCGTGCCGGCGATCTTCAGGTCCTCGACGGCGATCACCTCGAAGCGGCGGGCCAGGCTGGTGGAGGTCTTCTCCACCCAGTCCTTACTCCGGTCGGTTTCGCGGGCCTTCAGCCGGGCGATGGCCGCCTTCACCTTGGCCCTGCGGCTGGATCCGCGCTGTGCCCTGGCCAGTCTGCGCGGCAGGCGCAACAGACGTGCCTTCTCCGTGTCACGCAGGCCGGGAGCTTTCAGCAGCTCGCCCGTGGACAGCGCCGCCGACACGGCAATCCCACGGTCCACGCCGACGACCTCACCGGTGTCGGGAGCGGGCACCGGTTCGGGTACTGCGGCGAAGGTGACATGCCAGCGGCCCGCTCGGTCCCGGGTCACCCGGTAGGACTTCACCCCTTCAGGGACGGCGCGGGACCAGCGCAACCGCACCCACCCCACCTTCGGGATCCTCACCTCGCCCACCTTGCGCGACAGCCGGCGCACATCACCCGCCTCGACCGCGACGACCCGCAACCCTTCCCCCCGCCCGCGCTTGCGCCACGTCGGCCGCCTGTGGGTCTTGCCGAAGAAGTCAGCCATCGCCTGCGCGAAGCCCTTGAGCGCCTGCTGCTGGACGACGATCGAACCCGCCCGCAACCACGCGAACTCCGCCCGCGCCTGCGTGAGCTGGCGGCACTGCTCCGCGAACCCCGGCGCGCCCTTCCGCCCCGGCTTCCGGTGCGCGTGCTGCTCCACCGCCAGATTCCACACGAAACGGGCATGCCCGCAATGCTCCAGCAGCACCCGCTCCTGCGCGGGCGTGGGCTGAAGCCGATAGCGAGACACGCCGATCAAGCTACCGATCAACACCGACCGAACCGGGAGACAGCAGTGCCCGACCGTTCCGCGTCTCCTCCCCGCCCTGAAGGACGGGGCTTCCACGCTGTAGATACATGGTGATCGCGGTATGAGTACGAACGAGGAGCGCGACTGGTTCTCGCCGAGGAGCGAGAGGCAGCCCGACGACCCACCGACATCGTCCGGTCCCCAGGCCCCGCCACCCGTCCGACAAGCCCCGCCGTCGGGTCAGCAGGCCCCGCCGTCCGGTCAGCACGCCCCTGACGGCCTCCAGCCGCCACCCTCCGGTCAGCGGGTCCCTGAGGGCCTCCAGCCGCCTCCGTCCGGCCACCGGCTCCCTGACGGCCTCCAGCCTCCACCGTCGGGACGACAGGTCCCTGACGGCCTCCAGCCTCCGTCGCCCGGGCGGGCCTCAGGTGGCCTGCAACCCCCGCCATCCGGTCGCCAGGCCCCAGGCAGCCTCCAGCCTCCGCCGGCCAGCCGGCAGCAACCTCCGGGCCTGCAAGCGCCGCCCGTGCAGCCGCCGGCCAGTCCGCGGCAGCCCTCCGGGCTCCAGCCGCCACCTGATCGGCAGCCGCCGCCGTCGGGGCGGGGTTCGCACCCGTTCGTGGAGTTCCCTCCGTCTCAGAGCACGCCGCAGGGCTTCTCGCAGGGTCCGGCGCCAGGCGCGCCGTATGAGGCTGGCGCGACCCAGCCCTACGGCCCGCTCCTCGGCCAGGACGCGCGCCCCGGCCAGGACGCCCTGTCTCCCAGACCGCAACCGCGTCACGGACAGGACCCGCTGCTCTCCGGACCTCAGGCCGGCTATGGACCGGACCCGCAGGCCGCTGGGGCTCAGGCCGATTACGGGCAGGATCCGACCGCTGCGGCTCAGGCGGCCTTCGGGCAGGAGGCGCCGGCCGAGGGAGGGGCCGGGCGCCGGGAGACTCCCTTGTCGCGGCGCAGGCCGACCCGCAGGCGGGCGGCGGGGCAGGGGCAGCAGCCCGGGCAGAGGCCGGGCGTTCCCGGATACGGCATTCCCGCACCTCAGGGGCGCGCCGGTCAGGGCGGCCGGCACGCGCATCCGGACCAGCAGGTCTGGCCACCCGCCCAGACTCCCGAGGCCGCCGAGCCGCCCGGCATGGCCACCCAGCCCCTCCCCGCTGTCGGCGCGCCCGCTCTCCCCTACACCGGCCGCCGGCACGCCGACCAGGACACCCCGGTCGCGGGCCCGGGAGGGCCGCAGGCGGTCGGCGGCGAGCAGGCGATGGGCCCTGGGCCGCAGTATCCGGCGGGCTCTCCGCAGCCGGGCATGCCGCTTCCGGCGGCCGGCCCGGCGTATCCAGGGCAGCCCGCGCATCCGGGGCAGCAGGGACAGCCGGCGCATCCGGGACAGCCGGGAGAGCCGGCTACCGCGGCGCAGCAGGGCACGTCCGGGGCGGGGCGGTCGGCGTCCGGGATGTCGCGTCGGCGCAAGGTGCTGATCGGGGTCGGCGCGGTTCTCGTGTCGCTGCTGATCACCGGCGCCCAGACCTACGACGGCTACAACTTCTACACCGTCCAGACGGACGAGAAGACCAAGGAGATCGTGGTCGCCGCCGGTCAGCCGGCCACGGTGAACAAGATCGAGTGGACGGGCTCCGTCAAGCCGATGAAGATGCCGCCCGGCAACGGCGGCTACGGCCCCGAGGTGACCTGGCTGCAGGTGGACGTCACCAAGAAGGCCCTCGACGCCAGCAGCGCCACCATGACCGCCAGCCCCAGGGACATGAAGCTGACGGACCGCGCGGGCCGTACCTGGGTCGTGGAGATCTCCTCGGACGGGAACCGGCCGACGGACCGGCTGGAAGTGGGCAAGGCGTACAAGATCCTCGCCGGGGCGATCGTGCCGACCAAGGTGGCGGACGAGGTGGAGCTGCTGCTCAGGCCGAGCAACTACCGTTCGGACACCCCGACCGAGGATCTGTTCAAGCGTGACGTCATCGAGAAGATGCCGCAGGACACCGAGGTGCTGCGGTTCCGACGCCGTTGAGCGTGGGTTCAGGCAGGAGATGAGGGGTCCGGTCCGGACGTGGTCGGGCGTCCGGGCCGATGCCGTCGAGCGTGGGTCCGGACGTGGTCGGGCGTCCGGTCAGACGTCGTTGAGCGACTCGCCGCTGAGCCGGGCCCTGGTGGCCGCGATGTCGTACGTCGCCGCCAGCAACGCCATGGTCAGCACGGTGACGGCGCAGTCGCGGACGAACGCCAGCGGCGGCCCCTGGACGGCCCAGAGCCACTCCGACTGCGAGCCGATGAGCGTGCGCAGCCCGCGGTCGGCGTACTGGCCGCCCACGTCGAGCGCCACGTAGCACAGGCACATCATGCCGAACAGCGGCAGCCCGGCCCGGTAGATCATCCGCAGCGAGTTGGCCAACGGCAGCCAGCGGTCCTTGAACCCGCCGGTGACCTGGTCGAACGACTTCTGTGTGAGGTCGTGGGCGCCTTCGAGCCGGTCGACGCCCCGTTCCAGCCTGGTGCCCTTGACCAGGGTGCGGGTCTCGTCGGAGTACGCGCCGAACACCAGCATCGCCACCGTGAGCCAGGCGAGGGGGACGGCGACCGAGTCGAGGAAGATCGGCCAGAGGTCGTCGAACACCTCGGTGACGTCCTTCCACAGCGGCAGGTTCTCCTGGGCCTTGGTCCAGACGTCCTTCGTGTCGGCGATCACCGCGCGGTGCTCCATCCACTCGGAACGCGCGTCCGCGATGGCGACGGTGCCGTTGAGGCCGTAGAAGACGAAGGCGAACTCGGAGAAGGCGGCGCCGAAGCCGGCGAACTTCCCCTTGCCGTTCTCGACGAGCTTCGCGAAGAGCAGCTTCAGCCCGAACGTGACGACCATCGCGCCGATCGACACCCGCCAGTCGAGGTCGATGAGCCCCCGGCCGACGAAGTTCTCCTCACCGAAGAGGGAGTTGTTCAGCCCTTCCTGGAAGTTGTGGAAGTAGTCCATCTGGATGGTCTCCCTGGCGTCCCGGTTCTGGAAGCCCCAGGCCAGGTAGAGCACCGCGAACGCCGGGGCGACCCGGTCGAGCGCGCGGAAGAAGCGCTCGTCCGCCACCCCTTCCCTGGCACGGATCTCCCACAGGGAGCTGCGCAGGGTGTAGAGCATGCCGGTCGTGACCGTCATCGCCGCCAGCACGATGAGCGTCAGCAGGGTCATCACGAGCACCAGGCGGACCTGACGGAAGTCGCCGTACGCGACCTCCGTCGCCGCGTACATCAGCACGAAGCGCGTCAACTGGCCGGCGGCGAACCAGAAGATCAAGGGCAGGGCGCACTTCCCCGCGAGACGCAGTGCGTGCAGGGGCAGCGAGTACGGCGACGGCATCCGCTGAGCCGGCGTAGGCCCAGGTCGCGGAGGCACCATCACACCTGTCGATCCGGACATCTGTGGAATCGTATCGGTCTGTCCCTCATGTCGCAGCCGCAACACCCGAAGAGGGTCACTCTCCGCAGATCGATCATGGACACGCGGCGACGGACGCCGTCCGGCGCATCGGCCTGTCCCGGGGCTCATCAGTTCGCCGATTCTGCGGCACCATGGCGGTATGGATTCGCGGCCGGCCATAGACACCGATCCCCGCGTGGTGGGAGAGCGACTGCGACAGTTGCGGCAGGCCCGCGGCGTCTCGCTCTCCGAGCTCGCCAAGCGCGCCGGCATCGGGAAGGCCACGCTGTCGGGCGTCGAGACCGGCACCCGCAACCCGACGCTCGACACGCTGTGGGCGATCACCGCGCAACTAGGGGTGCCGATCGGGGCGATACTCGACGCGCCGCCCGAGCCGCAGATCATGCGCGGCACGGCGATCGAGGCGGAGCTCCTTGAGGTGTTCGAGGACGACCGCGTCACCTACGAGCTCTACCGCGTACGCGTGCCGCCCGGCCTCACCCAGACCTCCCCCGGCCACCACGAGGGCGTCAGCGAGCACATCACGGTCTTCACCGGCACCCTCAGCGCCGGCCCCATCAAGGAGCCGCTGACGGCCGGGCCCGGTGACCACATCTCGTGGGTCTCCGACGTGCCGCACGGCTACCGGGCGCACGGCCCCGACGTCGTCCGCGCCACCCTTCTCATGCGTTACCCCACCAAACCGATCTGACAAATCACGAAGGATCGGGCTGGGCGGGGCGGCAGGTGCGGCAGGGGCGATAGCCGGCCGCCCTGGCCTGGGCGAGGCTGCGGAAGCCGTGCCGGTGCGCGGGGGTGATGCGCCTGGCGTTGTGGCAGGTCGGGAAGCACACCACGCCGGTCGTGTCGCTGGCCAGGTAGAAGACGCGCTCCCCTGCCAGCCGGCGGAGCCGGTCCAGATCGACCCCCTCGGCCAGCAGCAGCCGCTCCTTGGCCGCGGCGCCGAACACGTAGTCGCCGGGGACCCCGTCCGACCTGGTCACCCGGTGACACGGGATGAGCAGCGGCACCGGGTTGTGGCCGAGCGCCGTCCCCACCGCGCGCACCGCCTTCGGCCGCCCGGCGCGGGCCGCGACCCACGCGTAGGGGCGCACCTCGCCGCGCGGGATCGTACGGACGGCCTCCAGCACGTCACGCTGGAAGTCGCTCACGCCGCGCAGGTCCAGCCGCAGCCCCGCCAGGCGGCCGGTGCGCAGCGCGGGCAGCAGCCCGGCGGGCGGACGCGCGGCGGGCAGCAGCGGGCGGCCGAAGCGCTTCCTGTGGGCCTGCGCGAACCCGTCGCCCGCGTGCACGTACGCCACGCCCTGCTCGGTGAAGGCCACCGAGAGCTCCCCGATCGGCCCCGGCACGCTGACCCAGCGGGCCGCGATCCGGTCGAGCAGCCCGTCCGGCGGCCCGGCGGCCAGCGCCGCCAGTCCGGTGAGCAGTTCGTCCTCGGTCATCGGGCACCTCCCAGTGCGCGTAGCCGCCTCAGCCCCCGTGACACGTGCGACTTGACCGTACCCTGGGGGATCTTGAGCACGGTGGCGATCTCGCTGACCGGCAGGTCCACGACGTGCCGCAGCACGACCGCGGCCCGCTGCTCCTCGGGCAGCAGGGCCAGCAGCCCGGCCAGCTCGTCGCCGGTCTCGCGGCGGACGGCCGCCGCCTCGACGTCCTCGTGCGGATCGACGGCGTCGACCGGCTCGCCTGGCAGGTCGGGCGGCGGTTTGCGGGACCTGGTCCTGGCGCAGTTGCGCCAGACGTTCATCAGGATCGTCATCACCCACGCCCGCGGCTGGAGCTGGGCGACGCGGTCGCGCTCGTATCCGGCCAGCGCCCGGTACGCGCGCAGGAACGTCTCCGCCGTGAGGTCCTCGGCGTCGGGCCAGCGCCCGCTCAGCCGCAGCGCGGTCGAGAAGACCAGGCCGCGATGGGCGGCGTACAGCTCGGCGAACCCCTCGTCGAGGTCGTCGAGCAGTGCCTTGCGCACCGGGTCGGCGCAGTCGGAATCACTCACGTCCTCTACAACACCACCCGGCGGGAGACGGTTGCACACCGAGGCCGCACGCTTTCGAGCAGGCCGGGAACCCCCGCCCGCGAGCGAGCACGCGAGAGGCCCGCGTCCGTGACGGACGCGGGCCTCTCGTTACGTGTCGCGGGTCAGACGGCCACCGCGAGCTGGGCGACCTCGCCCAGCTTGGCCTCCACCTGGACGTCCCTGGTGACGCCGCCGCCCGCGATGATGCGGACGGTCCAGTCGCCGGGAGCGGCGAAGAAGCGGAAGATGCCGTCGTCGGACACCACGACCTCGCCGGTGAACTCACCGGAGTGGTCGAGCAGCCGCGCGTAGGCGGTGCCGGCGCCGGTCACGACGCCCTGGATCACGGCCTGGTTGGCCAGGTCGATCCCGGCCGGCAACGCGATGGTCTGTTCGGGTGCTCCGCACCCCTGTGCTGCGCTCGACATCAGCGGGCCTCCCCCAGCTCGATCGGCACGCCCACGAGCGAGCCGTACTCGGTCCACGAACCGTCGTAGTTCTTCACGTTGGCCTGCTCCAGCAGCTCGTGCAGCACGAACCACGTGTGCGCGGAGCGCTCGCCGATGCGGCAGTAGGCGATGGTGTCCTTGCCGAAGTTGACGCCGGCCTCCTGGTAGAGGGTGCGCAGGTCGTCGTCGGACTTGAACGTGCCGTCGTCGTTGGCCGCCTTCGACCACGGGATGTTGCGCGCGGTGGGCACGTGGCCGCCGCGCTGGGCCTGCTCCTGCGGGAGGTGGGCCGGGGCCAGCAGCTTGCCGGTGAACTCGTCGGGCGAGCGCACGTCGACCAGGTTGAGCTTGCCGATCGCGCTGACGACGTCGTCGCGGAAGGCGCGGATCGCGGTGTCCTGCTCCTGGGCGACGTACTGCGTCTTGGCCCGCTCGGGCACGTCGCGGACCAGCTCGCGCGAGTCGAGCTCCCACTTCTTGCGCCCGCCGTCGAGCAGCTTCACGTTCTGGTGGCCGTAAAGCTTGAAGTACCAGTAGGCGTAGGCCGCGAACCAGTTGTTGTTTCCGCCGTAGAGCACGACGGTGTCGTCGTTGGAGATGCCTCGGTCGGACAGCAGGGCCTCGAAGCCGGTCTTGTCCACGAAGTCGCGGCGCACCGGGTCCTGTAGGTCGGTGCGCCAGTCGACCTTCACGGCGCCACGGATGTGGCCCTTGTCGTAAGCGCTGACATCCTCGTCGACCTCGACGAGGACGACTCCGGGCGTGTCGAGGTTGGCCTCGACCCAGTCGGCGTCCACCAGGGCGGCGGAGCGGCTCATTGGGATACCTCCATTTTGGCGGCGGGCAGTAGACGGCGAATGAGCAGGTACATCTCGCAGCCAAGGCAGAATCCGAAGGCTGCGTTGAGGAAGGCGGCGAGGAGAGCCGCGGCCGTGGCCACGAGGGCCAGCGGCGTGATCCCGGTGAGATATCCGGCCAGACCCACGACCGCGAAGACCAGTCCGACCCCCTGGGCGAAGCGGGGCGGGCGGGCGTCCTCGGTCTCCTTCGGGGCGCTGCGGACCAGCGCCTTGAAGAGCATCGCGTACGGTGAGCGCCACACCAGTCCGAGTGCGAAGACCACCGTCTGGGCGGCGAGCAACCAGGAACTCCCCGTCACCAGGACGGAGGCGAGGACCAGGGTGGTGATGGCCGCGCCGAAGCGCAGCGCTCTAGGATCGGCACGCATCGCGGGATGCTCCTGAAGGGGTCGATTTGGGGCGGATCGAAAGTCCGCGCGAGATCGTCCTCAGGCAGCGCGACAGAGCGCGGTGGCGACGCGGCAGAAATCAACCGCGCGCCGCTTCGTCAGCAGCTCTGTCGTCGGGTTCATGGGCACGACACTACTCGGCGTCTCGACATCTGTCACATCTCGTCCGGTTGGTGAGACGAATGTGACCTGCATCACAGCCGAGCTTGCTGTCGGGCTCGCGGTCGGGCTCGCGGTCGGGCTCACCGTCACGACTCCGGTACGGCGCCCGCCAGCGCGGCCAGGACGTCGGCCTTGCGCGGCTGACCGGCCGCCCTCTTGACGATCACACCCGCCTGGTCGAGCACCAGCACGGTCGGGGTGCGCATGATGTCCAGCCGGCGGACGAGGTCGAGCCGGGACTCGGCGTCGATCTCGACGTGGCTGACCCCGGGCACGAGTTCGCTCACGTCGGCCAGGATCCGCCGGGTGGCCCGGCAGGGCTGGCAGAAGGCGGTCGAGAACTGCACGAGCGTGGCCCGCTCGCCCAGCCCCGAGCCGAGGTCGGCGGCGGACAGCCGCTCGCCGCCCGCACCGGCCTCAGTGGCGGCCCCAGTAGCGGCCCCAGTAGAGGCCCCCGTGTCGCGTATGCGGCCGTCGCGGCGCAGGCGGATCACCCCGATCAGCGTCCCGAGCGCCAGCGTCGCCAGCACCACCCACAATCCCGTCATCCCTCGATGCAACCACGGACGCCCGCGATTGCTTCCAGGCAGATGGCGACTATCGGCGCGCCTTCGCCGGGACGGGCACCACGACCAGCCGCTCGCCCTTCCGATCCACGATCTCGAACCTGGCGATCTCGCGCACGCTCATCGTCGTCTCACTGCGGAAGACCGCCTTGTCCTGGTACGACTCCCGGCTGACCACCCATTCCGTCGCGGTCTCGCGCCGCCCGTCGACCCCGACGACGACCAGGGCGCAGCTCGTGTCCACCGGCACGCCGCTGACGCGTACGCCCAGCTCGGTGCCCGTGCCGGTCGGCCAGGCCAGCACGGTGGCCCGGTAGTCGGCGACCCTGTTGGCGCCGCTGAACTCGCGGCCGTTCTCGACCGCCTTCCGGCTCGGCATGGGGCTCGCGGACGGCTGCCGCGTGGCCGCGCCGTAGGGCGACGCGTCGCTCTCGGCCTGCCCGGTGGCGCTCGCCGACGGCACCGCCTTACGCGGCTGCGCCAGCTCGGACGGGGCCGACTCGGCCGGGGCGGGTTCGGCCGGCGCGGCCCGCTCGGCGGAGCCGTCGTCCTGCAGCACGCGGGGCGCGTCCGGATCCACCGACCGGGGGCTCCGGACGTCCGCAGGCGCCCCCGCCGCGGCGGAGTCGGAGGACGGCCTGACCTGGACGTTCAACCACACCGTGCCGCCGACCACCAGGACCGCCGCCGAGGCGGCCACGGACATCAGGATCCGGCCGCGCCTGTTACGCCTGGCGCGGTCGTTCAGCAGCCGGTCGAGCACCTGGCGCGGGGGGCTGGCCACCAGCTCGACGTCGCGTTCCGACACCTTGCCCAGGAAGGCGCTCACGCCCTCCAGCTCCACCAGCTCGGCGCCGCACGCCTCGCAGGTGGCCAGATGGTGGTCGATCTCCAGTGCTTCTTCCGGGTCGAGCGCGCCGAGGGCGTGGGCGCCCAGCGCGATCCGCACCTCCTCGCACGTCATCACGGTGCCAGCCCCCGTTCCTCCAGCGCCAGTTTCAGGGCGCGCAACGCGTAGTAGGTACGGGACTTGACCGTGCCCGGCGGAATGCCCAGCGTCGCCGACGCCTCCTTCACCGATCGCCCCCGGTAGTAGACCTCCAGCAGCACCTCGCGGTGCTCCTGCCGCAGCGCCGCCAGCGCCCCGGCCACCGCCCACGACTCGACCGCGCGCTCCAGCTCGTCGTCCGCCGGCAGCACCGCCAGCGCCTCGTCACCGGTCTCCTGCGGTCTCGCCTTCTTCGCGCGATGCTGATCGACGACGAGATTACGGGCCACCGTGAACAGCCACGCGCGGATGGGACGGTCGGACAGCGCGTCGGGATGTCGCCAGGCACGCAGCAGCGTCTCCTGGACGACGTCCTCCGCCCGCCCCGAGTCACCGGTCAGTCGCAGAACGTAGCCGTACAGGGGCCCAGCGTGCTCGTCGAAGAGGGTCCTCACGAGTTCCTCGTCGGCGGTGCCTGCTGTACTCACACCCTCATCACGAACGGCGGGGCGAAGCGGTTCAGCCTCATCCACGGATCGGCACGTCAGACGCTTCGGCGGAGAACTCGAGCCCTTCCGCCACACTCTTGACGCCGGTGACCTTGACGTCGAAGGGCAGGTTCCCCTTGAACGGGATGGTGTAGGAGATCAGCTGCGCGAGCTGGCCGGGCACGGGCACGCCCTGGATCTTCTCGGCCTGGAGCTTGATGCCGCCGTCGGCGACCTCGATCCGCATCTCCGCGTCGAACTTCACCTTGTTCACCCCCATCGTCACCTCGCCCGAGGCCGTGAGCCGCCGCCCGTTGCCGCCGATCTTGACGCCCTCGGGGGCGTACTTGTCGATCGTCGCCCTGGTGAGGGTGCCGCTGATGGTGACGCGACGGGCCTCGATGTTGGCTCTGTTCTGGAGGACGTCGGCGAGGGGCGCCGTCACGTCGTAGGCGGCGCCCCGCAGGTTCTTGACCGGCACGCCTCCGTAGTTGAAGGTGCCGAGATCGAACCGTACCTCCGGATAGTGCCCCGACGCGGCCTGAGTGAGAAACGGTATGCCTTCGATGGACACGGTCGGCGGGCCGGACAGGTCGGCCGCGGCGGCGATCCTGTTTCCCAGGTCGCGCTCGACCCCGGCCACGGCGACCCGGTCGACGGCGACAAGGAGGACGATGAGCACGATCAGGAAAACGATCAGCTTGCGCATGGGGCTCCCTGTCATGAGCGGGGGTCAGAAGCCTACCGACTGGCATGCTCCTTCCCCCGTAAAGCGCCGCATCACCCCCGTAAGCGCCGCGTCACCCCCCGGCGAAGGGGGGCAGCACCTCCACCGTCGCGCCGTCGCCGAGGACCACCTCGTCATGGGGACGGCGGCCGACCGGAGTGCCGTCGATCAAGAACGAGCAGCGCCGGACCACTCGGGCCAGTTCTGTACGATTTTGTGTGATTTTGGTCATGAGTTCACCAAGCGTGAGCGCGTCGAACGACTCCTCGGCGACACCGGCCGCTTCCTTGGCCGCCGCCCAATAACGTATTTTTCCCGTGGCCATGCCTTGCCTCACAATCGGTTTGCGTCCATTGTGCGCCGTCCTTAACAAGCATGTTTCGGTTGACGCGCTGTTCACCAGTCGGACGCGCAATGGACGCGACTTACTCGTGGGATATCCTCACCTACAGGACCTGGGCGACGAAGCCCCCGGGTCCTTGCGCGTTTGAGGAGGCCGTAATGAGCAACCTGCTGCTGCTGACCAACGCCCTCGAGCCGTCCGCCGAGGTGCTCCCGGCGCTCGGGTTGCTGCTCCACTCGGTCCGCGTCGCTCCCGCGGAGGCGTCCGCCCTGATCGACACTCCACCCGCCGACGCCGTCCTGGTCGACGCGCGCAAGGAGTTGGTGCAGGCCAAGAGCCTGTGCCGGCTGATCCGCACCACCGGGATCGACTGCCCGCTGCTGGTGATCGTGACCGAGGGCGGGCTGGCCGCGATGACCGCCGAGTGGGGCGTCGACGACGTGCTGCTCGACAGCGCCGGGCCGGCCGAGGTGGAGGCGCGGCTGCGCATGGCCACCGGCCGCATCTCGCAGGCCACGGCCGAAGACGTGCCCGACGAGATCCGCAGCGGTGACCTGTCGATCGACGAGGCCACCTACACCGCCCGGCTGCGCGGGCGCGTGCTCGACCTCACCTTCAAGGAGTTCGAGCTGCTCAAATACCTCGCCCAGCACCCCGGCCGGGTCTTCACCCGGGCCCAGTTGCTGCAGGAGGTGTGGGGCTACGACTACTTCGGCGGCACCAGGACGGTCGACGTGCACGTCCGGCGACTGCGCGCCAAGCTCGGCACCGAGTACGAATCCCTGATCGGCACCGTCCGTAATGTCGGCTACCGATTCGTGCCCGACCGGGCCGACGCCGCCAACGTCTGACCCGCCGCCGGCAGCTGATTGACAGCCGGTTCCCGCTGCGCTCCACTGATGTGACAGGTCGCCGTACGGGCCGCGCGACCGCTGTCACGTCGGGGACACCGCCGTCCTGAAGGGGGTGGTGTCCGATGGGGTTCTTCAGGTCGCTGGTCGACGAGGGCGCGCGTCCCCGCCTCTACCGCCGTAACGAGGTGATCTGCTCGCCGTTACGGCCGGCGACCAGCGTGTACGTGATCGACTACGGCTACGCCCGCGAGTACGGCCCGGCCGGCGAGCGCGAGGTCGTGCACGACCTGCGCGGCGACGGCGACCTCGTGGGCGAGCTGGCCTTCTGGAGCCCCGCCGACCGCGTCCGGGTGGACGCGCTGACCGAGGTGCGGGTCTGGCCCATCGACCTGCGGCGGCTGCGCGAGCGCGCCGGCGCCGGGACGGCCGTGGCGGGGGCGCTGGTCCAGGAGCTGTTCGCCAGGAACGTGGCCGCCCGCAGGCACGAGGCACTGGGCCGCGCCCCCGTCGCCGCCCGGCTGGCGGTGTGGCTGCTGCACCTCGACGAGCGCTACGGGCTGGCCTCGTAGTCGCCGCCGCCGCTGTCGACCGAGACGCTGGCCGACATGGTCGGCACCTCGCCCGACGTGGTGCAGCGCCAGCTCGGCCAGTGGGCGCGGCGGGGCTGGCTGGTCCGGCCCGGCTACCCGCGGGTGGGGGACGGCGGCCCCCCCCCCCGCCTACCGGCGGCTGCGCATCGCCGCCCCCTCCGCGCTGCGTGCCGCCGCCGGGAGCTGGGAGCACCTGTCGGCGCCGTGGCAGGGCCGGGTGACGCCGTTCCTGTCGCGCCCCGCGGGACCGGCCGAGCCCCTGCCGGTGGGCGAGGTACCGAAGCCGCGCCAGCTGCCCCCCACCGTCCCCGACCTGACCGGACGGCACCAGAGCCTGGAGCAGCTCACCGCCTGGCTGGAACGCCCCAGCAGGACGAACACCATGGTCGTGCAGGGCCTGCCGGGCGTGGGCAAGACCGCGCTGGTGACGCACTGGGCCCACCTGCACGCCGACCGCTTCCCCGACGGGCAGATCGTCATCGACCTGCGCGGCCAGTCGCCCACCCAGCCGCCGATGAACCCGGCCGAGGCGCTCGGGCAGATCCTGCGCTCGCTCGGCGTCGGCGAGCACATGCCCGCCGCCGACGAGGCCGAGCTGATGCTCCTCTACCGCAGCAGGATCGCCGGGCGCAGGCTGCTGCTCATCCTCGACAACGCCGCCGACCCCGCGCAGGTGCGCGCGCTGCTGCCGGGCAGCGGGGACTGCGTGGTGCTGGTCACCAGCAGGACGCGGATGGCGCCGCTGCGCGCCACCGGGCACGCCGACCTCATGGACCTGCCGGTGCTCGACCCGGGCAGCGCGGTGGCGCTGCTGGTGGCGGTGCTCGGTGAGGGCTCGCCCAGGGCCGCCGACCGGGACGCGCTGGCCGAGCTGGCGCGGGTGTGCTCGTACCATCCGTTCGCGCTGCGGATCTCGGCGGCCAAGCTGGCCGAGAACCCCGGGCTGAGCGTGCGCTCGCGGGTGCGCGAGCTGCGCAGGCCCGATCGGCTGCTGGTGGGCGATCCGGAGGAGGCGTTCAGGTCGGCGCTCGACCTGGCGTACGAGTCGCTGAGCCGGGCGCAGCGGCGGGCGTTCCGGCACGTCGGGCTGCTGCCCGGACGGGACTTCACGCCCCAGGTGCTGGCCGCGGCGCTCGGCGCGCCGGTGAGCGAGGCCGTGCTGGCGGTCGAGGGGCTGCACCGGGCGTACCTGGTCGAGCCGCTGCCGGGACCCCGCTACCGGGTGCACGACCTGGTCAAGCGGCTGGCCAGGGAGCTCGGCCGGCACGCGGAGGCGGGCGTGCGCGAGGCCAGGGCGCGGCTGCTCGATCACTACCTGGCGGTGGCATCCGACCCGGAGACGCCGCGCGAGTGGTTCGAGGCGGAGCGGCGCTCGCTGGTCTCGGTCGTGCGGCTGGCCGAGGAGAGCGGCGCGCACGGGATGGCCTGGCGGCTGGCGGAGGCGGTGTTCGAGCCGTTCAGGCGGCTGCGGTACTACGAGAACAACCTGGAGATCCAGCAGGGCGGGCTGGCCTGCGCGATGCAGGTGAGCAACCGGCGGGCCATCGCGCTGATGCGCGGCCATCTGGGCTCGATCCACCGCGACATCGGGCCCTCGACGCTGGCGGCCAGGTTCATCGGCGAGGCGCTGGCCGACTTCGACTCGCTCGGCGACCGCGTCGGCCGGGCGCGGGCGCTCAACGACCTGGCCGAGGTGCACGGCATCGCGGGCAACAGCGAGGAGGCGCTCGCCTGCGCCGGGGAGGCCCTCGACCTCTACCGGGAGATCGGCGACCGCGCGGGCGTGGCCGGCAGCCTGCACGCGCTGTCGCGGCTGCACCTGTCGCAGGAACGGTACGAACTGGCGCTGCAGTACGCCGGCCAGGCCCTCGACGTACGCGAGGAGCTCGGCGACCGGCGCGGCACCGCCCAGAGCCTGATCATCCTGGCCACGGTGCAGCGCAACCTGGGCGAGCCGCACGCCGCGCTGTCCGAGGGGCTGGAGGCGCTGTCCATCTGCCACGAGCTGGGCGACGAGCACGCCGAGGCCGAGACGCTGCTCTGCCTGGCCGAGAGCTACGACCTGCTGCGGCTGCAGCACGACGCGCGGCGCGACGCCGAACGTGCCCTGGCCGGCTACACGGCCACCGGCGACCAGTACGGCTGCGGCCGGGCCCTGTGCGCGCTCGGCCGGATCGCCCGCAACAGCTCCCGCTACGACGAGGCGCTCGCCCACTACGAGCAGGCGCTGGCCGTGCAGGTCGAGCTCCACCACGAGCAGGGCAAGGCCGAGACGCTGGGGGACATCGGGCTGGTGCACTGGCGGCTGTCGGACTACCAGCGGGCCGACGACTACCTCAACCAGGCGCTGGTCATCAGCCGGGTCATCCACGACGAGCCGGTGGAGGCCCGCATGCTGAACCGGCTGGCGCGGGTGCGCAGGCGGCAGGGCCTGCCCCAGGTGGCCTTCGTGTACGCGCTCGAAGCCCTGGACATCGTGCAGGGCCTGGGCAACCGGCGGGCCGAGGCCGACGTGCAGGAGACGCTGGCGTACACGTACCTGTCGCTGGGGCTGCACGATTCCGCGCTGCGGGCGGCCACGGCGTCGCTGGAGATCAGGGAGGAACTGCGCGACAACCGGGCCAGCGCGCTGCTGTCGACGGCGACGGCGCTGCACACGGCGGGCGAGCCGGCCCGCGCGCTGGAGCCGGCCAGGGAGGCGGCCGAGCTGCAGAACGAGACCGGCACCCGCGACCGGTGGGCGGCGGCGCTGACCACGCTGGCCATGGTGCTGCTCGACCTGGACCGGGCGGACGAGGCGCTGGTGTACGCCCGGCAGGCCAGGGACGTGCACCTGGAGTGCGGGACGCGGCGCGACCACGGGTGCGCGTTGCGGGCGCTCGGGCTGATCTCGGCCCGGCTGGGGCGGCGCGGGGCGGCGCTGTCCTATCTCCGGGACGCCAGGCGGACGCTGGAAGAGGTGGGCGACGTTTTCGAGGCGCAGCGCGTCGCCGCGGAAATCCGCAATTTGTCGTGAAATGCCGACATAAGTCGGGAAACTTGAAATCAGAGGTCGCAGATCTTTTCCGGATCTTCTCGTTAGCTGGCAGGGCCAGCTACTCCACTCGGAGGTGATCCGGATGCTCAAGAATCATCTGCGTCGAGACCTGCAATGGCTCAAGCGACAGGCGCGTAAGGACAGGCGGATCACCGCCGTCGTGCTCGCCGGGGTCGCGGGGGTCTGGGGCCGCCAGTTCCTGCCGCCCGACCTTCCCGTGGGCTCGCCCGTGCTCACGGCGCTCTCGCTCACCCTGGTCGCGGTGTCGGGGGCGGCCTGGCTGATCTCGGCGTGCTTCGTCGCGGGCAGCCTGCGGGCGCGGCGCGAGCCGGCCGAGGAGCTGCGCTGGATCGCCAGGATCGGGCGGGGCAAGGAGTGGGCGTTCTGCTCGCTCAGCGCCTACGTGGCCTGGCACCTGCTGCACTTCGTCACGGCGCTGCTGCTGGGCTGAACGCCGAGATCAGGCGGTTCCCAGCGTGACCTGTTCCAGGCTGCCGACGCGGACGGTCGTGCCCGTCAGCACGAACTGGACGATCTCCGCCGTCGGCAGCTCGGCCGTGCCGAAATCCGCGTCGGCGTGGGCGTCGCACCACTCGACGATCCGCCCGGGATCCGCCAGCGGGGCGGCGAAGTGCAGCAGGCTGACGTACCAGAGGTCGCGGACGCGGCCGTGGTCCAGGTCCCGCACGCCGCGCGCGTCCAGCGCGCCGGAGAAACGCTTGCGCAGCGTCTCCATGGTCTCGTCCAGCGGGTGCACGCCCACCAGGACGCCGCCTGGGTGCGGGCTCACGCCCGCGAAATACGCCCTGGCCGGGGGCAGGTCCTCGGCGGCCTCCGCCAGCGCCGCGCCGTAGGCCCGGCGCAGCGGGTCGTCCACGGGGATGTGCTCCCGGTACGGCTCCAGCGACCTGATCGTGACGTGCAGGGTCCGGCCGCCGTGCACCCAGTGGCCGGGCGCGTCGAGGGTGGCGGCCAGCTCCGTCATGCGAGTCATGACCTCGCCCTCGGGTCGCAGCACGGCCGCGGCTCCCCAGCGAAGGCCGCCCTCGACCATGGGGCTGTCATGGGTGGCCCGGCCGGACAGCAGGGCCTCACGCCCCTTGGCTCGGAACTCGGCGAAATCGGACATCAGAGCAGTATGCCAGGCACCGGCGTCCTGGACGTGGGAGATGAGCCCCAGCAGGACCGGCACCACGCTCAGGGCTGGGCGATGAGCCGCCGCAGGGCCGGGACCCAGTGTTCGCCGTAACGCTCCTGGAGCTCGTGGCGGCGCCAGTCCTCCCCCGTGATCCGGCCCCGGCACAGCGCCGTGCCGCACCGGCAGTCGAGGGTGAAGCCGGGCTCGGCGGTGCTGGTGGCGTAGTCGTTGGTGACCTCGTCGCCGGGGGCCAGGTCGCGGCGGGCGGCCAGGGTGTAGGGGCCGGTCCACCACAGGTTCGGGTCGCAGCTGTGGTTGCTCTTGCCGATGGGGCGGCCGGGTGGCAGGACCAGGTGGCGGCCGGCGTCCACCGTGATGGTGTCGACGTAGCCGGGCGCGGCGATCAGCCGGCGCAGCTCGCCGTCGTCCACCAGGCGACCGCCCATCCGGGCGACGACGGTGCCGGCGGGTACGGCGGCGGTCGCGAACAGGCCCGTGCCCTCGATGCCCGAGGGACGCGTCTCCAGGTGGGGGTGGAGCCAGCAGTCGGGCTCAGGATGTTCCGGCACGGATCAATCATGCGCCGGGAAGGCGAGGGTGTGCGGGCCCGAGTCCGGGTCGAACTCGTGGCGGATGCGCGCGCAGGCGTCCAGGAGCGCTCCCTGCAGCGAGCCCAGCTCCGCGTGCCTGGTCTGCCGGAACGTGGTCACCAGCCGCTTTTGGTGGCGCTCCCCTTCCTCCAGGGCCGCGCGCAGGTCCGCCAGGTCTTCCCTCCGGCCCCGGCCGACCTGAAGGTGCCCGAAGCCGCGGAAGACGCGGGCCAGCGCCGCCAGCTCGTCCGCCAGTGCCTCGGGCAGGTCGGCCCCACGCTCGCCAGGCAGGCCGCGGACTCCCGCGATGAGGTCGACCAGGCCCCTGGCGAGGCTCCTGAGCTGGTGACAGGCGTGGTCGAGGCAGGTGGCGGCCTCGGCCACCTGGTTCAGGCTGCGGTCGTAGCGGCTGCGGCGCAGCGACAGGCGTACCGACTCCGCCGCCTGCTCGGCGGCCTGCTCCGTGTCCTCCAGCCGTTGCGAGAGGGTCCTCGCCCGTTCCAGCCACTCGCGGGCCATCCCCGCGTCCCACCCGTCCCGCAGCCCGCGCGAGATGTCGTCGGCCAGGTCGCCCAGCTCGGCGGACAGGCCGCACAGCTCCTTGCCTGCCTTGTCCACATGGCGCGGGGGCGCGATCAGGAGGTTCGCCGCGATGCCGATGGCGGCGCCCAGGAGCACGTCCGCGAGACGCTCGAAGCCGTACCTGCTGCCCAGGGCGAACACGAGCAGCGCCGAGATCGGGATCTGGACGTTCTGGGCGGGCAGGTTGAGCAGGCGCGACACCACCAGGCCGGCCATCACGAGCACGGCCAGCGTCACCGCGTTCACGCCGATCAGCCAGACCAGCGCGGTGGCCACCGCCACGCCCACGACGACGGCCATGACCTGCTGCGCGCCTCGCACCAGCGTGCTGTACGCGGTCGCCGACACCGTCAGCAGCACGCCGATGGGCACGAGCACCGGCAGGTCCAGATGCAGCACGTACGCCGCCAGCCACCACCCGAGCACGCACGCGCCCGTCACCTTGACCGTCTGGGCCAGCACCTCCCGCTCCATGCGCAGCCAGCGCCCGATCCCCATGCTGCGCACGAGCGCCAGCGCCGACGCGCCGCCCGAGACGATGCGTTCGAGCGGGGAGCCGGCGGGTACGGGTTTGCGCCCGGTTTCGGTCTCCATATCGAGTAAATGCCCAGCTAGGAAGCTGATAGAGCTGTCCGTAACCGGGTAGCGGCAGCGTGCGGCGAGAGGAGGGACGCATGTCCGGCGATCTGATCGTTCCTGACGGGGCGCAGGGCCTGGTGCTGTTCGCGCACGGCAGCGGCAGCGGCCGGCACAGCCCGCGCAACCGGTACGTGGCCGGCGCGCTCAACGAGGCCGGCCTGGGCACGCTGCTGTTCGACCTGCTCACCCCTGAGGAGGAGACCGACAGGTCGAACGTCTTCAACATCGGGCTGCTGGCCGGGCGGCTGCTGGAACGCACCGCGTGGGCGCGCGAGCAGCCCGATGCGGTGGGCCTGCCCATCGGCTACTTCGGCGCCAGCACCGGAGCGGCGGCGGCCCTGTGGGCGGCGGCCACGCCCGGCAACGACGTCGCCGCGATCGTCTCCCGCGGTGGCCGGCCCGACCTGGCCGGGCCGAGGCTGGCGGCGGTACGCGCGCCGACCCTGCTCATCGTGGGCGGCCGGGACCCGGTGGTGCTGGAGCTGAACGAGGAGGCCCAGGAACGCCTGGCCGCCGAGAGCCGGATCATGATCGTGCCCGGCGCCACCCACCTGTTCGAGGAGCCAGGCGCGCTGGACGCCGTGGCCGGCCACGCCACCGACTGGTTCCGCACCCACTTCGCCGCGAGGCGGGCGAGCGCGTAGCGGTAGCCGGCGGTAGTTGTTCGGTACGTGACGGATCGAGCGGCGAGCACGTAGCGGGATCGGGCAACCACGTTGCCGTGATCCACCGACTGTGAAAACGTCAAGTGCGGATGACATCGCGAGTTCACGGCGGTTGCACACGTGTCACTTCTGGAGATCACCGGCCTCACCTGGGACCCGCGCGGGACAAGGCGCCGGTTGGCCCCGGATCCGCTCACGCTCGACCCCGGCGAGACCGCCGTCGTGGTGGCCGCGGACGCCGCCGAGGCCGACGCGTTCACCGATCTGCTGCTCGGCCTGGAGATGCCCCTGGGCGGCCGGATCCGCGTCGGCGGCGAGGAGGTCACCATGCGGCTGCCCGCGGAGCGCGAGATCGGCCTGGTCCCGGCGAACGCCGGGCTGTTACCGCACCTGACCGTCGAACGGAACCTGGCGCTGGCCGCCGGCGACGACCTGGCGCCGTCGTTCGTGCACGGGCGGATCGCGTACATGGCCAGGCGGCTGGACATCCAGGGCTTTCTCCGCTCACGACCGCACGAACTCGCCCACGACGAGCGGCTGAGCGTCGCACTGGCCCGCGCCCTGTGCCGGCTGCTGCCCGTGAAGGTGATGGTGATCGAGGACCGCACGGGCTGCGGGCCCTGCCACGCCGCCGTGAGCGGCGCCCTGGGCGCCGACCCCGGGCTCGCCGTGCTCGTCGTCACCGACGACAGGACCAGGGTGGCCAGCCTCGCCTCCCCTTCTCACTACTGGGAGATCGAAGATGCCGCTCAGCCGTAGGGCGCTGCTCGCCACCGTGCCGGGCGTCATGTCGGGCGCCGCGCTGGCCGGCTGCGCGACGCTGCCGCCGCTGCGCGTCGCCGTGGTCTGGAGCGGGGCGGAGTTAGGCAGGTTCCGCCGGGTGGTGGACGCGTTCGTGGAGCGCTTCAGGAGGCCCGTCAGCGTCTACTCGGCCGGCGACAACATCAGCGCCCTGCTGCGCGGGCCCGCCCAGGACGTCATCCCCGACGTGGCGGTCATCCCCCGGCTGGGGCTGCTCTTCGACCCTCTCGTACGCCCCCGCGTCCGGCCCAGGGAGGGCGGCCACACGCAGCCGGGGTTCTGGCGGCGGCTCGTGACGCCGTACGGGAGCGGGGAGGAACTCGGCACCTGGTTCAAGCTCGCGCACAAGTCGCTCGTGTGGCATCGCGCGGGAGAGCAGACGCAGCCCGCCGACCTGGCCACCTGGAGGCCGGCGCCGGGCACGCTGGCGATCGGGGCGGCCGACGGATGGGTGCTGAGTGACTGGTTCGAGAACGTCCTGCTCGCCTACGCCCCCGAGGTCTACGACGGGCTCTTCCCGCCGGCCGGGAAGGGCAACGCGGACTGGTGGGGCGTGACCCAGGTGACCGAGGCGCTCACGCTGCTCGCCGGCATCTGGCGTGAGGCGTTCACCCCCGAGCAGGGGCGGCGGGCGCTGACCATGCAGTTCCACGACTCCATCCTCGACGTCTTCACCTACCGCACCGCCGACCTGGTCGCCGCGCCCGACTTCGCGCTGCCGGTCATCGAGCTGCACGGCGGCGCGGACGTCGCCGAGCACTTCCGCTTCCCCGCCCACCAGGGCAAGGAGCCGCCGCTGGTGGTCGGCGGCGACGTGGCGGTGGCCATGCGCGGCGGCGGTCCCGACGCCGTCACCTTCGTCGACTGGCTGACCAGGCCGCGGGTGCCGGGCGAACGTGACGCGCTGACCGCCTGGGTCGACGACGGCGGCTTCCTGACGCCGTTCAGCCGGCCGTCCCACCCGCTGCTGGCCGGGCCCGCGCAAGAGCTGAGCCAGGGCGCGAACCGCCACTACGACCTGTCCGACCGGCTCATCGGGCCGCTGGAGGGCGGCGACGGCAGGGGGTTGTGGCGCGTGCTCACCGAGCTGTTCACCGAGGTCGCGGCTGAGGCGGCGGCCCCCGCCCGGGCGGGCGGCCCCCCCCCCCCCCCCCCCCCCCCCCCCCCCCCCCGCCACAAGATCGTGGCCGCTGCCGGGGAGGGCGACGGGTGAGCGGCCGGTACGCGAGGGGGCTGTCGTGCTTAGAGGTGCGCGATGACTGAGCGGAACGCGTTCCTGTTCGAGGTGGCGCCGCACCACGACGCGGGGGTGCCGGCCGTCGGGCACCGGCTCAGCCGCCGGCACGCCTCCCTCTACCTGCTGCTCGCGGTGCTGCTGTCGGCGGGCGTCATCCTGGCCCCGCTGCTGGTGACCGTGGGCATCAGCCTCTCGGAGCCGGGCGCGTGGTCCGGTGTGCTGAGCGACGTCCACGCCTGGCAGGCGCTCGGCAACACGCTGCTGTGGTGGGTGCTGGTCCTGGTCGTCTGCGCCGTGGGGCTGGGCCTGGCCTGGCTGGCCAGGAACGCGGGCCCGCTGCCCGGCCGGGTACTGCGCGTCGTCCTGGTCCTGCCGGCCGTGGTCTCCCCGCTCACCACCGGGGCGATCTTCCGGTTGCTGTTCGACACCAATCACCACCGGGGGCTGTTCGCGGCCCTGCTGGGCTCCGACACGCCCTTCCTCGGTCCTGGCTGGATCTGGATGGTGCTCGGGCTGGCGTTCGTCTGGCAGTGGGCCGGGATCGCGTTCCTGGTCTTCCACGAGGCCCTGGCGCGGCTGCCGGCCGGGCTGCTGCGGATGGCCAGGGCGTTCGGCGTGCGCCGGCGGCGCAGGATCTGGTCCGTGGTGCTGCCCGCGCTCGCCGGGCCGGCCGCGCTGGCGTACGTGTTCGCGCTGGTGGCCGCGGCCCGCGTGTTCGACCTGGTGCTGATGGGCGCGCCCGGGTCGATGCAGGCGCTGGTCGAGGGCGGGGGGCTGTTCTGGTGGCGGCACAACGACGACCTGGGCGACGCGGGGGCCGCGGCACTCGCGGTGCTGATGTCGCTGCTGGTGGCGGGGGCGGCCTCGCTCGGGCTGCTCGGGCTGCGGGGGCGGGTGAGCTGGTCCGAGCCGGCGCCGCCCGCGCCTCCTGCGGCGCGCGGGCGGCGCCTGTGGCCGCTGTGCGCGGTGGTGTCGGGGCTGTGGCTGCTGCCGTTCGTCGCACTGCTGCTCACGTCCCTGCGCAAGCCGGAGGCCGCCGCCCGGTCGGGGTGGTGGAGCGGCGGTCCCTGGACGCTCACCTCGTACGCCGACGCCTTCGCCGACGACGGGTTCACCGCCGCGCTGGGCACCACGTTCCTGCGCGCCTTCGCTGTCGTGTGCGTGGTGCTGCTGGCCGCGGTGCCGGCCGCGTACGTGCTGGCCCACGAGCACCTGCTGCCGCGCCGGGCCTGGCGGCCCGTCCTGCTGGTGTCGGTGGCCCTGGCCGCGCTGCCCCCGCAGGCGTTCGCCGTGCCGCTGCAGCGCTGGCTGAGCCCGATCGGCACCGCGCCCGCGCTGGCCATCGTGCACGCGGCGCTGGTGATCCCGCTGGCGGTGCTGGTCCTGCACAACGCGTTCGTCCAGGTGCCCGCCCCCATGCTGGCCCGCGACCGCTGGGAGTTGTTCCACGTCGTACGCGAGGCGCGGCCCGCCGTGGTGCTGGCCGGGGTGCTGGCGTTCGTCCTGGTCTGGAACGACGCGGTCGTCGGGCTGCTGCTGAACTGGCCGTCGGGCGATCACCTGCCGCTGATCCTGCTGGAGCAGGCCCGCCACTTCATGAGCGCCGCGAGCCCGCTGGCGGCGCAAGCGGTGATCGCGACCGCGGTCCCGGTGCTCGTGGTGGCCGTCACCGCCCGGCGCCTCTACCGTGGGCTGACGCGAGGAGTGCGGCGATGACGGGTTCCTACGACGACCGGCCGGGCCGCCGGGAGGTGCCGCGATGACGGACATCTCGCGGAAGGACCGGCTGGGTTTCCGGTTGTCGCGGCTGCACCGGCGAGCCACGGCCCACCTGCCCGAGCTCGGCCTGGGCGGCCTGGTGACGGCGGGCGGCACCTTCCTGCTGCTCCAGGAGGAGCTGATCAAGCAGCTCGCGGGCGACCTGCCGACCTGGCTGCTGGCGGTCCTCGCCCTGCCCTTCCCGATCGCGGCCGGCTGGATCACCCACCTCGTACGCCGCCGCCGCGAACGCCCCGCCCGCCCCGCCCTGGCCCCCATGCCCTTCCCCGACCGCCCGGAGGGCCTGGTGGGCCGGGACACCGAGCTCCAGCAGATCAAGGACCTGGCGCTGGAACGCGGCCTGGTCGTGGTGCAGGGCGTCATGGGTTCGGGCACCTCCTCGGTGGCGATCAGGGCCATGTGGGACCTGGCCGGCGAGGCCCGCAAGCAGCGCTACGCCGACCTGCGCGGCCCCGACAGGAACCATCCGGAGACGCCGCTGAGCGTCGCCCAGCGGGTGCTGCGCACGCTCAACCGGCCGCCGGGCGCCATCCAGGAGCCGCAGGACGCCACGGCGCAGGTGATCGAGGCTCTCACCGGCACCGGCTGCGTGCTGCTGCTCGACAACGTCAGCACGTGGAGCCAGGTCGACTGGCTGCCGACCAGGGTGCCAGGCGCGCACATCGTGGTGGCGGGCACGCTCTCCGACGAGCTGCCGCAGCACGCGGAGCCGATCCAGCTCGGCCCGCTCGCCCCCGAGGCCGGGCGGGCGCTGCTGGCCCGCCACATCGGCGACGACCGCGTTACCCGGGATCCGAAGGCGCTCGCGCTGCTGGTGGACGCCTGCCTGGGCAGCCCTCTGGAGATCGTCAGGGTCGGCCGCTGGCTGGCGGGCAACCCCAACGTGCCGCTGCAGTCGCTGGTGGACGACCTGCGGAACCTGTCCATCGACAAGACGCTCGACTTCGTGCTCAACCTGAGCATCAAGCAGTTGCGGCCCACGGCCAAGCAGCTGTTCATCCTGCTGGCCGGGCTGCCGATCGCCGAGGTCGACCACCAGGCCGCCGCCGCGCTGCTCGGGGTGCCCTCCGCCGAAGACGCGATCACCGAGCTGGCGGACTTCGGGCTGGTGGAGAACGTACGGATGACCCGCGTCAGGGTGACCGGCGCGTTCAGGGACAGCGGCGCGGCCGGGACGCCACGGGAGAACGCCGCCTGGCGCCGCCTGGTCGAGCACTTCGCCGAGCAGGCCGCCGCCTACGCCGCCCGGCTGCCCGCCGACGAGGCCAGGACCTGGTTCGCGATGGAGGACCGGGTGCTGCTCCAGGTCCTGGCCGGCGCCGTGCCGGGACGCCAGACCGGCCGCGCGCTCGGGCGCATCGCGGACGGCCTGGAAGCCTGGTTCCGGCTCGAACAGCGGCACGAGGACCGCCTGCGCGCGGCGGCCGCGCTGTCCGCCGCCGCGAAGGCGCTCGGGGACGAACGCGTGCAGGCCACGGCCGAGCTGCGCCAGTGCGCGATCCAGCTCACCTGGGGAGACCCGCGCAAGGCCCGCCAGCACTTCAACCAGGCGGCCGAGCTGCGCGTCAGGGTGGGGTCGTGGCCGGCCGAGCTGCACCTGGAGCACGCCGCGCTGCTGCTGGCGGGCGGCGACGAGTTCACCGCCGTGGAGTCGGCACTCGTACGGTACGGGCAGGCGCTGTCCGGCGGCGACGTCACCGGGCACGCGATCAGGATGACCAATGTGGCCGCGCTCCTCATGCGCAAGGGCCAGACGTTCGACCACGACGGCAGGGGCGCGGAGGCACGCAGCCTGTACGCCGACGCCAGGGCCGTGCTGTTCCGCGCCCTCGACCTGTCCAGACGGGCCGGCGACCCCGGCGCGCAGGCGCACGCCCACGAACTCCTCGCGCTCACCCACCACTACCTGGGCCAGTCCTTCGACGCCCGCTCCCACCTGGAGCAGGCCGAGCAGCTCTACGCGGACACGGCGGACGAGACCGGCAGGGCCCGCTGCCTGGTGCAGCGGGCCGGGGTGCTGCTGGAGGGCCCCGGGCACGCGGCCGAAACCGTGGTGGCGTTGCTGGAGGAGGCCGAGCCGAGGCTGCCCCCGTTCGGGGTCAGCACCGCGCTGGCCCACCTGCACCTGGGCAGGCTGCGCGGCGGCAGGGCGGCCGAGCACCAGGACGCCGGCCTGGCCGCCCTGTCACCGTGGGACGGGATCGCCGAGCCCAAGCAGATCAGCGAGCTACGCGCCCTGCTCCAGGCGTTGTGAGCCGGCGACCGATACTGCCCCTCCCCGAACAATCATCTGGACCGGATCACACGGCGACGGAGGCCAGGATCCGGCCGTCGAAGGTCTGGACCGTGAAGTGGTTGAGCTCGGACTGGGGCAGGCTGGTGCCGCCGTGCAGCAGCAGCGGATCCTCGGCCCCCGGCACGCCGTACCCCTTCTCCGGCACGCCCCAGCTCGCCACCACCTCGGAGCGGCCGTCGTCGCCGACTGCCATCAGCCGGCACTGCAGCGGCCCCTTGACGCCCTTGAGCTCCAGCGCGACATGGGTCCCCCATCCCTTGTCCTCCACGCCGACGAGCCCCGAGACCCCGGTGGAGGGATCGTTCAGTGCGTAGGTGCGGCCGGTCATGAGCAGGGCCCTGGCCGGGCTGTGGATGCTGTCGGGATTGGGCCCGCTGGTGAAGGAGCTGATGCCGAGGAAGATCCCGGCCGCGACGACGAGGCAGGCGGCGGCGCTCATGAACCCCCGGTGGAAGCGGCGGCGCCTGCGCTCGGTGGCCGCACGGCGTACCAGCAGCGACTCGACCTGCTGGTCCGGCGGATGCGGCAGCAGATCGTCGGGGTGCACACCCTTGATCAGCTCTCCCATCGCCGCGAACGACCCCACCTCGGCGGCGCAGATCGGGCACGTGCCGAGATGGCGCTCGAAAGCGGCCCGCTCGTCGTCGCTGAGCAGGCCGAGCGCGTACGCGGCCACGTCCTCGTGGTGTACCTCCGTCATGGCGTCACCCCCCTGTTACTGTGACGCTGTCCGATCACGGCAACGTCACCCCCCTTTCCTCAAGCGCGACGCGCAGCGCGCGCATCGCGTAGTACACGCGGGACTTCACCGTGCCCACGGGCACGCCGATCGTCTCCGCCGCCTCCTGGACGCTGCGGTCCAGCAGGAACGTCTCTGTGAGCACCTGACGGTGGGCCGGGGACAACGACATCATCGCGTCGGTCACGACGATCTCCCTGAGCAACCGCTCGTCCTCGGCCGCCACGGGCTGGACGCGGTCCGAGATGTCCTCGACCGTGTCGAGGGGGCGCGAGCCGGAGCGGCGGCGGTTGTCGATGACGACGCGGCGGGCGACGGTGGCCAGCCAGGGCATCAATGAGCCGGAGTCCGTACGGAGATCGTGGATGTTGCGCCAGGCGCGGACGAGGGTCTCCTGGACGACGTCCTCGGCCCAGCGCCGATCGCCGCCCGTCAGCCTGATGGCGAAGGCCATCAAGGGGGCGCCGTATTCGCGATAGAGGGCTCGGACCATGGCCTCGTCGGTTACGCGGTGATTCACGTGGGGGCGTGCTCCCTCGCGCGGCGGATATCATGAAATATCGCGCTCGCTCCGCTGATATTGAGAATTGACACTCTAGCCTCGGCCGAGCCTCCGGGTCAGGTAGTTTGCCCGTCTCGCCACATCCCTAGAAATATCCGTTAAATCGTGCTTCAGTCCCCTGGAGAGGGGATCATGATCATTCGGTTGACGATCCGCGATCCAGCGGCCTCCACCTCCGCCGACGTCGAGGTGACGGCGGAGCCAGAGACCACGGTCGGCTCCCTGCTGCGGGCGCTGCCGTTCCCCGTCAAGGGCCGCCCGTGCTACGTCGGCAGCGGCAAGCTCGACCCCGACGCCACCGTCGCGGACAGCCCGCTGGTGCCGGGCGTCACGATCAGCGTCGGCGAGCCCGAGCGGGTGCCGCCCTGGCGTCCCCTCGCCGCGGCGGGAGCCGTCCGGGTGTTCGCCGGGCCCGACGCCGGCCAGGTGGTCTGGCTGAGCCCCGGCAGCCACGTGATCGGCCGCGAGTGGACCGACATCAGCCTGCCGCGCGACCACAAGGTCTCCCGGCGGCACGCCCGGCTGGACGTGTCGTGGACCGGCGAGGCCACGGTCGTCGACCTCGGCTCGCGCAACGGCACGCTGGTGGACGAGCTCCCCGTGCGCGGCCCGGCCTTGTTACGGCCCGACGGGGTGCTCCAGGTGGGCGACGACCGGCTGCGCTGGGCGCCGCTGCCGTCCGCCCGGCTGCGGACCACGCCCAGCAGGGACGGGCACATCGACTTCGACCGGGCCTTCTCCCCCGCCCCCGCCGTTCCCGGCGCCCGCCTCACCCTGCCCAGGAACGAGACGCCCCCGCGCAATATCGCCGTGGCGCTCCTTTCTTCACTTCTTCCGCTGCCCATTGCGGTCGCGATGGCCATTCTGTTGAAAAGTCCATATTTTCTGCTTTTCGGAATTCTGACGCCGATCACGTTCTTCGCCACCCAGTGGGTCGAGGGACGGCAGCGCAGGAAGAAGGAACGCGAGTTCGACCAGCGCAAACACGAGACCGTCGAACGGATGCGGCAGCACGTGGTGCACGAGCAGTGGCTGCGGCACGTGGTCGCGCCCGACGAGGTCGACCTGACGTTCGCCGCCACCCACGAGGGTCCCGGGCTGTGGCCGCGCAACGCCGACTCCCCCGACGGCCTGACGCTGCGCGTCGGCGTGGCCGACGAGCCGGCCACGATCGCGTTCGACGGGGAGCCGTGGCCCGGCTTCGCCGAGCCGGCGCTGCGCGGGGTGCCCGTCATGGTGGACCTGCGCGAGATCGGCGTGCTGGGCGTGATCGGCCCGCCAGAGCCGGTGGACGCGCTGCTGCGCTGGCTGCTGATCCAGCTCGGCACGCTGCGCGCGCCCGACGAACTGCGTCTCGTCCTCATCACCGCGTCGGGAGGCGAGCACCTGGCCTGGGCGCGCTGGCTGCCGCACCTGAACGTGGACGCCCCCGTCCCCTGCCTGATCGGCAACACGCCGGAGACCAGGACGGAGCGGATCGAGGAGCTGAAGGACCTGGTCACCGAGCGGCTCAAGGTCAGGGACCGCCGCTTCGCCGAGGACGTGGTCGTGGTGCTCGACGGAGCCCGCGCGTTACGTGACATCCCGGGCATGAAGGAGGTGCTCAGGGAGGGCCCCTCCGTCGGCGTGTACGTGATCTGCGCCGACCAGCGCAGCCTGAACGAGTGCCGCGGCGTCTGCGAGCTGGACGGCGCCGGCATGCTGCTCACCAGGGGCCGCCAGGGCCTGCCGGTGTCGGTGCAGCCGGAGAGCCTCGGGGAGCAGGCCGCGGAACGCATCGCCCGCGCGGTCGCCCCCATGCGCGACCGGCTCACGCTGGCCAGGGCCGAGAGCGTCATCCCCGCCTCCGTACGCCTGCTGGACGCCCTGGGCCTGCCCGTTCCCGGTGCGGAGGCCGTACTGGCGCGCTGGGCCGCCGATCCGGGGCCGACGACCAGGGTGTGCATCGGGGCCGACGGCTCCGGGCCCGTGACCGTGGACCTGGCCGCCGACGGGCCGCACACGATGCTCGGCGGGGCGACGGGCGCGGGCAAGAGCATCCTGCTGCAGACGCTGGTCACCTCGCTGCTGCTGGCCAACCGGCCGGACGAGCTGAACCTGGTGCTGGTCGACTTCAAGGGCGGCAGCGCGTTCCTGCCGTTCGAGCACTGCCCGCACGTGGTCGGGCTGATCCGCTCGACCGGCGACACGGCGGCCGACGTCTTCGACGAGAGCGCGGCGCGCCGGGTGCTGGCCTCCGTACGCGCGGAGGTGCGCCGCCGCGAGGCGATCCTGGCCAGGTACGGCGGGGAGATCGACGCCTACTGGAACGCGGGCGGCCGGCTGCCCCGGCTGGTCATGGTGTTCGACGAGTTCGCCCGGGTGCTGGAGACCTCGCCCGACTTCCTGCGCGAGCTGGTGAACGTGGCGGCCAAGGGGCGCTCGCTCGGCATGCACCTGGTGCTGGCCACGCAGTCGTTGCAGGGCAAGCTCTCGCCCGAGCTGAAGAACAACATCTCGCTGCGCATCACGCTGCGGCAGAACGAGCCTTCCGACAGCACCGAGGTGCTCGGCGTGCCCGACGCGGCCACGATCCCGTCGCGGCTGCGCGGCCGGGGCATGATCATGCGGGTGGGCGGCGAGCAGCGCACGCCGCAGCTGTTCCAGACCGGCTACCTGGGCGACCCGCCGCCCACCGGCGCTGCCCCCGCCACCGCGCGGCTCGCCCCCTGGCCGGCGCTCGGAC